>JBDTLQ010000327.1:0-4190 GCA_039934715.1 Ignavibacteria bacterium
CTGATGACACTGATAAAGCGGATTATCGCTGATTTTTTTAGCTTTGTATTTTCTATTTTCTATTTGAAAAGAATACTTCAGAAACTAATTTAAAACTAAAATTTTAAAAATTGATTTTTTTTTAAAAATACTAGAATTTCTTCCAAAAGTGAATTATCAGTGGATATCAGCATAAATCCGTGTCATCAGCGTGCAATTTTTTGTCGTGTACTTAGCAATCTGAATGGAAAAAAAAAGGAAATGGATTATGATTTCGGTTTAGTATAGATTAACATACATAATCAGAAAAAACAGTGGCTGTTTCACCAAAAATTTTTGTGCAGATTCCTTCTTACAGAGACTCCCAGCTTGTCTGTACCATTGACAGCTTAATCAACCAAGCAAAACTTAGGAAAAGATTGAAGATAGCAGTTTGTTGGCAGCATTCATGTGATGAAGAATTGCCCGGAAGAATTCATAAGAACAATCAGATTCATATAGATGATTTTGGTTTCCGGAAAAGCAGGGGAGCAAACTGGGCAAGAAGCATTGTTCAGAAAAACTGGAGGAACGAAGAATATACATTGGTAATTGATTCGCATACCCGCATGGTTAAGGACTGGGATGAGAAACTGATTGAAATGTACATGATGCTGAAAAGAGCAGGAGTAAAGAAACCAATTCTTACAGGATATCCGCCCCCATATGAACCCGGAAGCTATCCGCAGAAAAGACTGAATTATCCGCTAAAGATGTATGTCGAAGGATATTATTTTAATCTCCTTACTAAATTTAACGGACGTCCGATTCCTCATTTTAAAAAGCTTGATTCTCCTGTTCCTGCACAGTTCTTATCTATAGGATTCTTATTCACTGACGGGTCGTTTAACAAACAGATAAACTTTGATCCAAACATTTATTTTTACGGAGATGAAATCACAGCGGGATTAAGAGCGTATTGCCACGGATATGATTTTTATCATCCGCACAGATTAGTTGCGTGGCATCTTTACGAGAGGAAGACAAGAATTCCTCATTGGGATACACATGAAAACTGGAGAAAGCTTGATGCCGATTCGTGCAGAAGAATAAGGTTGATATTCAAAGGAAAAAAGTTTAAGAACTATCCGCTCGGGAATGTCAGAAATATTTCTGATTACGAGGATTTCATCGGGAAAAGATTAATATTGAACAGTGGAAACAGTTGACAATATCCGTGCATTGAAAATGAATGGCGTTATCGTGGTTGATAATTTCCTTAAAGAGGATGAATGTAATAAAATCCTGGAGGGAATTGATAAAGACCTTTGGCTCAATAGTAAAATAGTAAGAGAAGATCCGGAACACGGATATTACCAAACACATTCAACCGCCCGCACGAACAGGATATATTACGCGAACTTTTTTTCATCCGGGATAAAGAAAAGAATTTCAGTCATAGAGAACAAACTGCACAAGAGATTTAAGATCAGTGAAAAGAATTTTGAAGCATGGCAGCTCTCGGCATTTAAGAGAGGTGAGCATTTTGGTTTTCACCTTGATTGCGGCTGCTGGGAAGGTGATTTGTCAGGGGAAAGAGAGAAGACAATACTGATCTACATCAGTACACCTGAAATGGGAGGTGAAACTTATTTCAGAGCATTGAATCTGTACATAACGCCGCTCCGGGGAAGATTGGTAATATGGAACAATCTGCTGCCTGACGGAAATTGTAATCACGCAATGATTCATGCTGGCCTGCCCGTCAGATCAGGAACAAAAATTACACTTAATACATGGATAAGACAAAAAAATATTGTAACCACTAATTAAACCAAATCAATCATGATGAAAAAACAAATCAAGCAACATGAGAAAGCCATAGACGAAATAATCAAAAGATATGGGCACACAATTGATCTAAAAAAATCCCCTTATCTGATCATTGAGATCATTCAACAATACAGGGGCTTGTTTGGCAGAGGAGGGATTGCTGCAGCGTGCCAGCCCCCGGGGGGACCTCCTAAGAGGGGCGATGATGTCATTCTCCTTAATAAAGTAATGAAGGAAATTTCATCATTATCCAAAGCAATGAAAGAAATGAATTTAAAACTTAAAAAGATAACCAGGTAATTTCATGAGCCGTATTTATACGGGGAACATCTAACTTATTTTAACGGTCACTAATTCCGAATTTAAATTCTTAGTTTTCCGGGACTACGATTTGACCTTCGGTTGTTTGTAATATAAGGACGCCTGTATCATTGATGGGTAATGGGAAGCTCTGCGGGAGAGCAAGTTTTACCGGAATTTATTTTTAAAGCCGCTTTGATTTTTTCGAAGCGGTTTTTTTTGTGAATTTGGGATTCACTTTATTCTGTATAGCAGGCGTTATTCAGAAACAGCTCTTGAAAATGCTTTTAATTTACATTTTAGTTATCAATAAAATCTTTAATTTAATAATAATACTTTTGGTTTATTAGGAAAACAAATTCAAATCTCGGTCCCTGATTTTTCACTTAGATTTTGTTTCCGATGCTCTTAAATTATTTCTTAAATTATTTTTTTTTGAATCAAAGCACATGAATAAAATAGCATGAGATAAGATTGATTAACCCATCAATTTTAAATGGGTAATTCAAATCAAACATCTTAGGAATGAAAATTTATCTTTCGCAACTTATAAAAATTCAACACCCTAAATTAATTTTAAAACAGAATCGTCATGCATGAGTAGTTGAGCGGAGAGTAAGTTTATCGGATAATATTTTTAAAAAGCTGTTTTGATTTATTTCGGAACGGCATTTTTTATTTTCTCTGCAGGATGGATTGGAATATCCGATATTATAATGATAATATTGATTGGAGCAAAATTCCAGTGCTTTAACTTATTTTAGAAACAGCTACTTTTCAAAAGCAATACTAATTAACATAATCAAAAAATTAAAGAATACAATAATGAAAACATTTATAAAGAATTTTATACCTGCTGCTCGTTCGGTATTTCTTATTCTAATTCTTATTCTAATTATAGCCAGCTGCAATTCTAAGAATCAGAAGGCTGAAGCTATTCTAGAATCTAAATCCGGGTCAAATGTCAGCGGAAAGATTACATTTACAAAAGAAGGAAATATTATGAAGGTAGTGGCAGATATTAACGGACTGGCTCCCGGCAAACATGGATTTCATATTCATGAAAAAGGCGACTGCAGCGCTCCTGACGGAAGCTCGGCAGGCGGACATTTTAATCCAAAGTCTATGCCGCATTCAGGTCATGATTCTCCGGAAAGACATGAAGGCGACCTGGGAAATATTATAGCAGATGGAACAGGTAAAGCACATCTCGAGATTACGGATACCATGATGACATTTGAAGGACCTGAATCTATATTAGGAAAAAGTGTGATAGTCCATGAGAAAGAAGATGATCTGACCACTCAGCCGACAGGCAATGCCGGCGGAAGGGTTGCATGCGGAGTTATTACTATTGTTAATTAGAATTGCCAATTAGAAAATTATTTTAAAGAGTTTATTTTGAGGTGTTTTATTTTGTTTTCAGTCCATCCTAACTATGCTCCTGATTTTGTCAGATAACGGGGTTCGCACCATTTAACTGTTTCTTCAAGTTTATTAAGTCCGTCAATTTCAGTTGCCGCGCTTAAAACCAATTTCCTGAGATGAAGCAATTTCTTTTGTACAGATTTGGGATATTTATTTAAAACGTCTTTTACCTTTGGGTTACTTGTTAATTCCATAATATCGGTTCGATTTCGGAAGGCTAATTTTTCAGATATTGAATTTAAATCATTCAGGTACCTGCATACTCCAGCAATGAAGTCCGCCGCCGTTATGATTTGTTTCGGCTGTACTGATACTATAGATTTGTCTTTCCGGGAAATACTCCTGAAGTATTTGTTTTACTTTTTCATCTTTTATTTTCGAACTTTCCGGCATTCCGTCTGACCAGTATTTTGAGGCGAATATCGTCTTATTGGTTATCAGAAAATTCATGTAGCTGCTGGAAGGAACAAAATGCACGGTGTCCCCAATAGAAAAGTTTTTTTGAGAATAAAGAATATGTTTTGATAAAGATTTTATCTCGTAATTTAAACTGCTTGTATCGAGAGCAAATGTCATGTAATCATTATCGGGCACAGGCATTTTGACAATGTTAAAAGGTTTGCCATCCTGATCAGTCGCATTCTTAAGAATTTCATAATTGACTTTCATCC
>JBDTLQ010000328.1:0-4180 GCA_039934715.1 Ignavibacteria bacterium
TCCTTCTCAAGTTAATCAAATTTGAATTAAATAAAAGCATCATAACAGCAATACAGCATCCCACTATTCGCTGTCCAAATTATTTTTTACTTTGAAATTTATTTGTTCTATTTCTTAAAATGCAATACTTAAAAAGAAATTTAATAGAACCTTTAAGCATTCTTTTAACGCAAAGATCGCGAAGACTGCGCAAAGATCGCAAAAAATAATAATTTAAACGTCATATTAGAATTGAAACTTAATCTTTTTGAACTTTGCGACTGCTTTGCGTTATGCAGTTAAAACCCACGATTGATTCCAAAGCAACATTTTGGACGGATGTGCCCACTATAGCCAATAACATTTGCATAATTCACAATGTACGGTTCCAGAATCTGTGCTTGCTTATCTGTTTAATAAACGCAGCCGGTGTTTTATCAATACTGATTCCTTCAAGAGAAATTTTCTTATTTGATTTATCATCGGGAGTTTTTGTTGAACAGGCGGCGGTAAATAATTTTAATGCTTCGTCGTTAATTGCGATAGCCTTGAAATGTTTGTAAGCCTGTTTAATGAAATCAAATGTCTCAGGGCATTTGAAAAGATCATTTATACTTCCTTTACCCCCGGGGATAAAGACCGCATCATATAATACTGATGAAGTTGTCAGCAAACTTTCATCAACCTTTATGGATTTACCCTTTATACTTTTGATAAAGCCAAGATGTGATGCAACTGTATTAACTGTTGCCCCCGCTCCTTCGAGTGCAGTCTTCATTGAGTTAAAGGAAGTATCATCTACACCATCAGTTGCAAGAATTGCGATCTTTCTTGTCTTAATTGAATTCTTTAAAGTGTTTTCCATGCTAAGGGCTCCGGATCTTTCAATCGTCTGCTTTACAAATACCGACTGGAAATTTTTGGGGTTGCCATCTGCAGGTATACTGTGATTGACCGGCTGGACCGGCTTTGTAACTTCTATTCCCAGTCCGTCTGCTACTTTCTTAGCAAGATTGATGTCCACCTGACTCAGCAAGCTTACCATTCTTTGCTTTATTGCATCCGTCTTTAATTTACCTAATTCAAAAGTTAACGCACTAATTAAATGATCTTTTTCCGGCTCTGACTGACTATTGAAAAAAAGTTTTGCCTGGCTGAAGTGATCAAAGAAGCTTTTGCTGCGTGCACGTATTTTTCTTGCATCTATCCTTTCAGCGTATGAAGTGAATCCTCCTTCAACAGCTTTTGCCTGGAATGGACAACCACTATTGAGAGTGTTCGGATCATAGCTTGTTTGTCCTTCATTTATGGTCTGACGCATATGTCCGTCGCGCTGATTATTATGAACAGGTGCAACCGAACGGTTTATAGGTATCTCATGAAAATTTGGACTGCCAAGTCGGGATAATTGTGTATCGGTGTATGAAAAGAGCCTTCCCTGGAGTAAAGGATCATTAGTAAAATCAATACCCGGCACAATATGTCCGGGGTGAAACGCGACCTGCTCTGTTTCAGCAAAAAAATTATCCGGATTTCTATTCAGGGTTAGTTTACCAATTCGTGTTACAGGTACGAGCTCTTCGGGTATTAATTTTGTCGGATCAAGAAGATCAAAATCAAATTTGAACTCATCCTTTTCATCTACGATCTGCACTCCGAACTCCCATTCGGGATACGCACCGCTTTCAATTGCTTCCCATAGGTCTCTTCTATGAAAGTCAGGATCTTTGCCCGAAATGGTCTGAGCTTCATCCCATACAACAGAGTGAACTCCAAGTAAAGGTTTCCAGTGAAACTTCACAAATACGGATTTATTATTCTCATTTATAAATCTAAAAGTATGTACACCGAAACCTTCCATCATTCTTAAGCTTCTCGGGATGGCCCTGTCCGACATTACCCACATTATCATATGCATTGACTCAGGCATAATGGAAATAAAATCCCAGAAAGTATCGTGAGCGGATGCAGCCTGTGGTATTTCATTATCAGGTTCCGGCTTTACAGCATGGATAAGGTCAGGAAATTTTATAGCGTCCTGAATAAAGAACACAGGCATGTTATTCCCTACAAGATCGAACACACCCTCCTGAGTATAGAACTTAACAGAAAAACCGCGTACATCCCTTGCAAGATCAGAAGAACCTCTAAAACCAGCGACAGTAGAAAAACGGACAAAGACCGGAGTTTTCTCTCCCGGATTTTGCAGGAAGCCTGCTTTTGTATACTTACTCATTGACTTATACAGTTCAAAATAACCATGAGCTGCCGATCCCCGCGCATGTACTATCCTTTCGGGTATTCTTTCATGATCGAAATGAGTAATTTTTTCACGCAGTATAAAATCCTCAAGCAGTGTCGCTCCTCTTTCACCTGCCTTTAAAGAATTTTGGTTATCATTGATCCTAAGTCCCTGATTGGTGGTCAGAAATTCATCTTTACCTGTTTCCTTGTTGTGATCTAAGTTTTTGAGCTTAGAATTTTCATTAGAAAGTTTTTTTTTCAATGTAGTTAAGATTTAATTTAAATTTAGATGTGTTCTGAAATACTAAATGCATTCATTTCATTTAGTATGCCAGTTATCTGGCAGGATGAGAACGGCTTGATGTTTTACACAATAACCATAGATCATAACCATAGAACCATTTACGCAACTTAACTTTTATGGATATCTATTTTTTCACTAAGCCAAAGTCTGATTCCAAACTGATTGCTTGTCATATTGGAAATTTCCGACTTCAGCTTTTCGACATAAAACCTGTTGTCTTTTTCATAGTAGCCTGACTCTAATTTAATAAGATCGTTTGTTAGCCTGAGAAATTCATAAAATGAAATCTTGAAATCTTCCTTGATCGTTTCTTCCCTTTTAAGATAATGCCGGAATGTATCTATCATAGAAATTGCCTGCTCATAATATCCCATTTCAAAATATATCTGTAGCTGTAATATTTTTACCTGCAGCTTTATAATGAAATTCGGAAAATAAGTCTTTGAAAAACTGCTGAGTGCCTCTTCATAATTTCCTTTTTTATAATTGATCAGGCCGTAACAGAAATTCAAAGTGCTTTCCTTTTCGTCCTGGAACTTATGCTTGTTCTTTTCAATATATTCATCAGCCCATTTGAATTCATTTACTCTAACCGCTATCTTTACCTCATTAAGGAAATCAGGATAAAGAAGCTTCGAAGTAACTGTCGACTCCCTGCTATTCTTTTCTTTTACAATTTCAAACTGTTCCCTGAAAAAGTCAGTCCTTGAGTGAATATTATAAATGTGAGTACAGTATCCGTTCATATGAAGAAATATCATATACCTGTCATAATCGTTAAGCTCATCACTGTATTTTTCTCTGAGTGATTTCAGTTTGTAAAAATGTGTGTCCTCCCGGTTCTTTTCAAGCATAATTATGTTATAATAAACAAGAAGCGTCGGGTTGTCTTCAAAATTACTCTTTTCAATATATTTTAATACTTCATCAAACATCCTCTTGTCAAACTTCAGATTATTCTGCTTTTCTTCGTGCATCATAAGATTATAAGACTTCAGGAACCTGATGATCGAATACTTTGTGAACAGGTCGAGCTTTACCTGCTGGAGGTTTAAATTTTCATTCGGTCTTTTCGGCGCGTTATAAGAAATGAATTCTTCGGTAAGATCCATTTTATGCAAAACATAATTCTCGTCCTTTACCAATGTTTCCTCATTCTGTTTGACAGCTGATTTATATGACTGCTCAAATATACTGTCAAGGTTCCTTTCCCTTAATTCTTCAAGAAGGAATTTTTCTTTCAATCGACCCTTTAATTTAATCCTGGTGAACGAAAGAAATTCCTTTGAAAGCTTGAACAGGTCTGAAACCGCATTCTTAAGTTTAAAATAATCAAACTTTTCACCCGGAAAAATTTTTTTGTAAATTGATTCTTCCGAAAGATCGTTGCCTGTGAATTTGGGATAGAATTTTTTCAGCTCATCAAAGAGCTTCGAGACATTTTTATTTTTATTAAAAAAAGGGGAATGTACAAAATCTTTGAAGGCACGGATCTCATACTGGTTAAGGGATTTTATCAGCTTTACTATCTTTGTATTCTGCATGTGATAAGGAAAAATTTCTTTGCACAAACATTCCGCAGTATTTCATGAGTACTGAAAACAGTTTTACTTTGACGGAGTTTGTAAATCATTTATTGATTTCAAATTAAAT
>JBDTLQ010000329.1:0-4176 GCA_039934715.1 Ignavibacteria bacterium
AAAAAATTTATTTCAATGCTTCTTTTTTTAAAGATGTTTTCGATCTGATAGAAAACATAATTTTAACAAAAGAGAATTCAATTGCAGGATTGAATTATTACACCATAATCGAAATAAATAAATTCCTTGGGATTAACACTGAAATAGTTAAGACTTCTTCTAAGTATGAAAACAATGACATTAAAGGAGAAGAACGGATAATTGATATTTGCAGAATAGAAAAATCCGAAGTGTATGTAAATCCAATAGGAGGCGTTGATCTTTATAAAAAAACCAAATTTGATCTTAACGGGATATCATTAAAATTTATTAAATCAAATGAATTAGTATATAATCAATCTGATAATTCTTTTATTCCTGATCTATCTATCATTGATGTTATGATGAACAATTCAAGGAATTCGGTTAAAAATTATCTAAACGATTATACGTTGGTATGATAAAATATGAATCTATTCCGCTGGACTCGCCGGCGGCCTGGAAAGATGCTTTGGATGGAATAAGGCATTCATTTGCACAGACATGGGAAAACTGTAATGCAATGAATATGACCACAGGGTGCAAAACATTCCTGTATGTATTTCAAAAAGACGATGTTAAAATAATTTGTCCTTATGCAGAAAGGGATTTTGAGGGTTATACTGACATAGTAACTCCTTATGGTTTTTCCGGCTTTACCGGTAATGAAGATTGTTCTGATTTTGCAAATTACTGGAATGAATTTGTAAATGAAAAAAATTACATTTGCGGATACATCAGTCAGAACCCAGCTCTGTTAAACAATTCTTATTTTACGCAGGCAAATTACTTTTCAGATTCAAGTTTGTTTTTTTTAGATCTAACCTTAAGCCTGACAGAGCTTTTTGAAAATCTTGATACCAACCGAAAAAAGCAGTTAAAGGATTTTAAAAAAATTGAATCTTCTTTTATTTATGACAGGAAAGCTCTTATGGATTTTTTCATAGATAATTATTATGATTTTTTAAAAAGAATAAACGCATCTGCCGCGAATTATTTTAAGAAGGAAACACTTGAATATATTTGCGGACTCGATAATATTTTTATGGCAGGTACAGGAAGCAACAATAAAGTTGAGGCTGTTTATATTTTTGCATTCACACCTTACATCGGAGATTGTTTGTTTAACGTAGCAAGGCCTGAAGGCCGTGAACACTCAGCTGCGCTCTTATGGCGCGGTCTGAAATTTTTTCGTTCAAAGAAAATACCCTTGATGAATCTCGGCGGAGGTACAAAAGATCTTGATAATATTTCCTTGTCCAAAGAAAGGTTTGGAGCATTTAAATTACCCCATACAGGCATAAAGCAGATTTATAACAAGAAGATTTACAAAGAGTTATGTGAGGAAGCCGGTGTTGATGATATTGGTATGGAAAATTATTTTCCTGCCTACAGGAAAAACTCCAAAACAAAATCAGAATAAATGTTTACAAAGTCAGCCAGATTTTACGATGCCCTTTATCATTTCAAAGATTATGCTGAGGCATCTGAAAGGCTCAGGGAGATAATAGAAAAATACAACCCTGAAGCTAAGATCCTTCTGGATACTGCATGCGGTACCGGCAAACATATTGAACATCTTAAGAAATATTATGATGCGGAAGGTCTGGATCTGAATGACGAGCTTCTGGAGATCGCACGAAAAAGATGTCCTCAGAATATATTTCATTCTGCGGACATGACAGACTTCAAGCTTAATAAAAAGTACGATGTCGTTACTTGTTTGTTCAGCTCTATTGCTTATGTAAAGAGTGAAGAAAAACTTCTCAGCGCAATTACCTGCATGACGGATCACTTAAAACCTAATGGCGTTCTGATCATAGAGCCATGGTTCAACAAAGAGACTTTCTGGACAAATCATATCACATCAAATCATTTTGATGAAGATGACATGAAAATCACATGGATGTACAGAAGTGAAAGAAAAAATGATCTCTCAATACTTGATATAAATTATCTCGTAGGGACTGCGAATGAAGTCAGCTATTTTACGGAAAAGCACGAACTGGGATTATTTGATGATACACAATACAGAGGTGCCTTTGAAGCTTCGGGTTTGACGGTTGATTATGATAAGGAAGGTTTATTCGGAAGAGGGATGTATATCGGAGTAAGCAAAATTGAAAAAGGAATAGAATGAAGCTTAGTGTCTGGATGACAACATATAACCATGAAAAGTATATTAAACAATGCCTTGAGAGTATCTTGATGCAGGAAACCAATTTTGATTTTGACATTATTATCGGAGAGGATTGCTCTACTGATGGCACAAGAAAGATCTTAGAGGAATATGAAAAAAAATTTCCCGGGAAAATAAAACTTTTTTTGCCGGAAAAAAATTTAGGCATGATCGAGATGGATGTAAGTACATTGCAGCTTTGCACGGGCAGTTATCTCGCGCTGCTGAATGGTGATGATTACTGGACATCTCCTGATAAATTACAGATACAGGTTGATTTCATGGACGCGAACCCTGATAGCTCTATGTGTTACCACAAGGCAAAGGTGATAAATGAAATTGACGGTAGCTCGTGGGATACGGAGTTTACAGGTGAGAATAATTTTCTGCCTGTCGAAAAATTATTCAAAGGTTTCAATCCTATCATGACTTCTTCAGTGGTTTGCAGAAACATAATGAAACTTCCGGATTGGTATTCAGAGGTTCCGTATGGTGATATGCCGCTGTATCTTTTACTTGCTCAATCAGGAAATATAGGGTATATGGATAAAGTAATGAGTGTTTACAGAATCAGTATCAACGGAAACTGGCAGGGTGACAAGCTCGAAAATAATTTAATTAAAGATGTCTCATACTATAATTTAATAAATGAAAAATTCGATTTTCGATATGATAAGTTTATAAAAAAAATACTAGCTCAAAGGATTTTTGATCTTATTGTATTGAACATAAAGATGAATGATCTGATAAAGAGCCGGGAATTATTTAAAACACTATCAAGCAGCGATACAATATCCTTCATTGACAACGAAGATGTAGTGAAGATAAAAAGCATTCTGTTTGAAAAGGCGGAACCTGAATGCTATCCGGAATTAATTAACAGACAATTTCAATGGCATGTAAATTAATGCAATGATAATAAGATTTTAAAATATGTTAGTAGATCTAAGTAAATCCTTAACTAAGATTCTTCCCATCTCAGCGTCTGAAAGCCGTCCTAATTGGTCGGTCATGATCCCATGCCATAATAACGCATCATTTTTAAGAGAAGCTATCGAGAGCGTTCTGATACAGTATCCAACAGATGGGCAAATGCAAATTGTTGTAGTTGATGACTGCTCCACGATCGGTGATCCTGAAAAGATAGTCCGGGAGTCCGGAAAGGGAAAAGTAGATTTCTTCCGTCAGCCTGTGAATGTTGGTCATTCAAAAAATTACGATACCTGTATAAAGCTAGCCAAAGGAAAACTTGTTCATATATTGCATGAAGATGACAGGGTCCGTCCGGGTTTTTACAATGGTATAGGAGAATTGTTTGACAAATATCCGGGAATCGGGGCAGCATTTTGCAGACACATTTTTATTGATGAAAGCGGAAATTGGATATCTATCTCTGAGATCGAAGGACGAAAAGGAATTCTTGATAACTGGCTTGAGCGGATCGCGGAAAAGCAGCGGATACAATATTGTTCAATAGTTGTCAAGCGCGAGGTATATGAAGCACTGGGCGGCTTCATTAACAGGGATACTGCCGGGGATGGGTGGGAAATGGCCGGTGAAGACTGGGAAATGTGGGCAAGGATAGCGGCATACTATCCTGTCGCTTACGATCCGGCTCCTCTTGCCGAATACCGGATTCATAAATCTTCAATGACAGGCTATCTTTCGCGATCAGGACAGAATATCAGAGATCTGCAAAAGGTCATCAACATAATTAATAAGCACATCCCTGATGAAAAAAAAGATATTGTAAAAAAAGCAGGCGAAAAACATTTTTCAAACTATGCTTTCGAAACTGCAAAGAAGCTGCTGGAGGAACCCGGAAATGAGGAGGCCGCGAAAGCACAGCTTATTGAGGCAGCAAAAATGAACCCGGATCTGATCCACAGTAATATTTCCCCTTACATAAAGCTAAACCAGCTAATTGAAGTCACCGGAATTTCAGTAGTAGTTTCAAACTATGGAGATCATAGCCGCCT
>JBDTLQ010000330.1:0-4139 GCA_039934715.1 Ignavibacteria bacterium
TGTTGAGTGTGTTGAGTGTGTTGAGTGTATTGAGTGTGTTGAGTGTGTTGAGTGTATTGAGTGTATTGAGTGTATTGAGTGTGTTGAGTGTGTTGAGTGTGTTGAGTGTGTTGAGTGTGTTGAGTGTGTTGAGTAAACTTACCTTCTCTCTTTACTCACCTTACTAATCTTACTCACCTTACTCACCTTACTCAACTTACTCACCTTACTCACCTTACTCAACTTACTCACCTTACTCAACTTACTCAACTTACTCACCTTACTCAACTTATTCACCTTACTCAACTTACTCAACTTACTCAACTACTCAACACTCTATACACATATAAACTTCAAGCAACTATGCTCTTTCTCAATCTCTTCTTTATCCAGCTGATCTGCCCCCTGTGATTGATCTCATCTTCAAACACATGAAACCACAAAAAATAATTGTTTGAAGGCTTATTTTCCCAAAAGGGAAATTCGTCTTGAAGCCATTTGTCATCTCTTTCTTTAAACAATTCAAGAGTACGCTTTCTCAAAGCATTCATTTTTCCAATATAATATTCCAGATCATTTCCTTTTATTTCAATGCGGCCGGCTTCTCCAAGGTCAAGTCCTGCCCTCCATTGAGAAAGTTCTGCTTTTGTCGGCTCACGTTCTTCAAATGATGCAACCTGGTAAAAATATTCCACGGCAGCAAGATGCATTAGAAGTGCCCCGATAGAGTTACTCTCTTTGTCAATCAGATGATCGAGCTCCTTCGTTGTAAGGTCTTTTACCAGATTAAGCGTTATGTATCTTGCATAATTCATCATGCATATAAGTCGGCTTATGTGTGGAGTATATCCGGGTATATCAGTTACTAAGATAGATTTATCCGATGCATTCATTTTTTATTATTTTGATTTTAAAAGTATTGAGGCAGAAGGTACATTATACGAAGCAATATAAATTAAAATTTATTGTTTTATAATTGCAAACTAAGATCCATACTCGCCGGAGTATCACATCCGTCCAAAAAGTTTACATTTGGAAATATTTAATTTTAACACAAAGAACGCAAAGACACGCAAAGCCCGCAAAGATTAAGTTTTCTTAATTGAAAAAGAACATTTATAATATATCTTTGATTTCTTTGCGCACCTTTGCGACGCTTAGCGGTTAAAAAAGTTTTAAAGGTTAATTTTTAAAAACTAAAAAATTATTTCACTTGGGAACGATAGCTCATATAAATTTCAAAAAAGAAAAATGTTTTGGACAGTACTACCGGAGTATCTTATATTATTTTTAATTTTTTAGCTTTATCAAGAAACCAATTCTTTTCAGACAAGCCCTTTGTTGATACACATTCGCGCCTGATAAAATCATCGAGAGCTTCGGCGCTTTCCTTTAACGGACTGGTCGCTATCTTAACGAGCTGGCTGAGCTTCTCAAGAAAATCTTTTGTATTATCTATCAGCAGTTCCTGAGCTTTACTCTTCTTCAGAAAATGTTTCAGGTTATCCATCTCGAGAAATATCTCCTCATACATTCCAAGCTCAAAAAATATCTTCATCTTCGATCTTGAAATATCAATTATGTGCACCTGATTGCTGCTTCTATGATCCTGCAGCAGCTTCAATGCTTTTCTGAATTCGGATTTATAAATAAGTATCCTTGCCTGACCCATTGTATATTCATCCTTTCTTATGCTTTCAGGAAGCTTTGGCGCGTATTCATTTACAAAATTCTCCACCCATTGAATTTCATTAACGCGCAGTCCAACTATAACATAGTCGCGGAAATTTTGTGACGGGTAATATATTTTCAGAAGATCTTTGTAGATCCCCTGTTCAAGCTTTTCCTTATATACTAAGAATAATTCTCTTTCATATTCATACTTTCCCTGGTTGAGTAATGTGACATAATAAGATTCAAGCTGCAGGAAAAAACTTGTCTTAAAGGATTCATTCAGATTGTCTTTGTTCGCCGAAAAGATCTTTCTTACTTTTTTTATGTAACTTTTTTCATCAGGATCAACAACAGCTTTGTAAAGATAATATCTTATGAGCACGGAAGTATAGATCGGAAAGTTTTGTTTCTCTAGTTCAGAAATAAACTGCCCGGCATTTAATGATCTCATTAACCGGTTGACGATGTTGAAATCCAATTCGACGTTTGATGATTCAAGTGAATAGAAGTCAACAGCCAGGTAAAACAGCCTGTCCAGAAAATAAGCGAGCATATATTGCGAATGTTTGTTGAATTCACGGTAAGCTGAATTCATTTCTCTCACAGATTGCAAGTAGCCGGATTCAAGCAGTATCACCTGGCAGATCTGAAAAAAATTCTCCGCATTATAACTGTCCTCGTAAATAATTTTTTCCTGAGAATTAAATTTACTTTTGAAATTTCTCGGAAGACGTCTCGCGTAAAATTCGTCTAAAAGATATATGATTCTCTGAAGCTTGTCATTATCAAATTTTTTCTGAGAAAGAAATCTTTCGGTCAGCTTGCAGAATTCCGAAAGACGGTTATGCAATGTCTGTAAACCAGGTGATTTGCCTTTGTAGAGTTTTTTAAGAAGAAATTTTTTTGTAAGCTGCATTTCCTGTTTACCACTGCTGTAAATTTTCTTAAGCACGGAATATATTGAGTCATAATTTCTTTTTTTTACAAAGTAAGGAGAGGAAATAAATCTTCCTAACTCTTCCCATTCACTTTCAGAGAACGTACTTAAAATGTTGAATAAATTTTTATTCAAAAGCCATCTAAATAGAAGTATGTAAAATTATATAGAAAGCCCTGTAATATCAACCTATTCCCCCCTGAAGAGCTGAATAAAGTGGGTAAGTTATGCTAAATCTTTCTTTGCATGCATCATTGTTTTTAAATAATTTTACATAAAATTAACCAATCCATATTTTCAAATTAAACTCATCAGGAAGAAAGCATGAAATTAAAAATTTTTACTTTCACTGTGCTTGCATTTATTACAATGTTCTTAAATTCAAATGCACAGTGGACAAGCAACACAGCACTCAACAATGCAATATGTGATACAACGGGAGATCAGGCAACTCCAAAGATCGCTTCAACTTCAGACGGAGGATGTTACATCATGTGGTTTGATAACCGCGTCGCAAATTATCCGGTTTATCTTCAGAGGCTTGATGCAGCTGGAAACAAGATGTTTGACAAACAGGGTCTTCTAATCAGCAGCAACGCACAAAATAGTTTTTTACAAGACTTCAATATTGATGTAGATGCTTCGAACAATGCAGTCATAGTTTTTACTGACAAAAGAAACGGTGCGGCATTAAATCCTTTCGCATATTTAATAAGTCCTTCGGGAGCTTTTTTATGGGGAGCAAATGGGGTTTCACTCACTGATTCAACAAGCATAGTACAGGGTATTCCCGTAGTCGCTGCGACATCTGACGGTAATTATGTTTTTGCATGGGTATATTCTTCTGCTCCTAACAGACTTGCAATACAAAAATTAAATGCTGCAGGTGTGCCTCAATGGAATGCTGGAGTGCCGACTAAGTTAAGAGGAACGGGCACGCAGAATTTTAATTTAATGAGACTCATAAAATCCGATCTTGGAAGCGTAATCATGTCCTGGAGTGTATATACCGGAAATGTTACTACAACAGGTGACATAAAAATATTCATTCAAAAATTTTCACCAGCCGGTACAAATCAATGGACATCTCCACAGGATACTGTTCAAAACATAGGAAAAGTTGCCGGGATCTCTTTTATTCCTTATTTATTCAGTGACGGAAACGACGGAGCCGGGATCTGCTGGGTTGATGACAGGGATTTTAATAACAGGCAAAGTGTGTGGGTGCAGAGATATAATTCAGCCGGAGCAATACAATTTCCTAAAAACGGTTCAGAAGGGTCGACACTTTCAACAAATGTTCATTTACTTCCAACAGCTACTTACATACAATCGACCGGGGAAACCGTGATGTTCTGGACAGAACAAAGCGGAGTAATAGTCGGTGGATTGTACGGGCAAAAATTTAATTCATCGGGTGTTGCACAATGGGGCGGCAGCGGAATCGAATTTAAAGGACTCGATAATAATCAGCTTAGCTTTTTATCCGCTTATTCAAAAGATTCAAATATTGTTCTGTCATATTCTGAATCTATATTCGGAAGCGGAA
>JBDTLQ010000331.1:0-4112 GCA_039934715.1 Ignavibacteria bacterium
CCGTTTGATCTTGAAAAAGGTCCGGTGTTCAAAGTTTATCTTTTCAGCGTCACGAATGAAAATTATGTACTGCTCATCAACATGCATCACATCTGCAGCGACGGCTGGTCTATCGGAATTATTCTTAAAGAGCTGAGAGAATTATATGACAATGAGATAAGCGGAGTTCAGGAGCCGGCGGCTTCTTCTGAAAAAAAATATTCCGATTTTGTTAATACACAGGAAGAACTTGTCAATGGTGAAAAAGGAAATGCGCTATGGACTTACTGGAAAGATGAACTGAGCGGAGAACTGCCGGTATTGAATTTGCCCGCTGACAAAATGCGTCCTGCTGTTCAGACTTTTAAAGGAGCGACAGAATATTTCAGTCTCGATAAAGAGTTGGTTGAAGACCTCAAAAAACTTTCACGTGAGCATGGAACAACTCTATTCATTACTCTTCTCACAGCTTATCAGATATTATTGCATAGATATACTTCGCAGGATGACATTATCATTGGCACACCCACGGCGGGAAGAAATCAGACAGAGTTTGACAATACGGTCGGTTATTTTATTAATCCGGTTGCTATCAGAGGAGATCTTTCAGTTGATCTGACTTTCAAAGAATTTCAGAATCAGATCAGGAAAAAAGTTTTGGGAGCGATCACAAATCAGGATATGCCTTTCCCGGTAATTGTTGAAAGACTTTTGAAGAAGCGTGATCCAAGCCGCTCTCCGGTGTTCCAGGCATTTTTCGGATTGCAGGGAGTTCCGAAAGGCAAAGAAGTGCAGGAGCTTGTTGTACCCGGAAACAAGGGTGCTAAGATCAGCTTTGGAAAACTGATGCTTGAGTCATATGATATTTCACAGCAGGAAGGCCAGTTTGATCTTATGCTTGAATTTTTTGAAGGAGAAAAATTATTCGCCGGTGTAATAAAGTATAGCTCCGGTATCTTTGACAAAGAAAGAATTCAAAGAATGCCGGGACATCTTAATACCTTATTGAAAGGTATCGTAAACGATCCCGGGAAAAAGATCTCTGAACTTCCTTTATTGACAGAAAATGAAAATAACAGGATCATTGAATGGAATCAGACTGATGTTAAGTATGACACTTCTAAGCTGATCCATGAAATTATTTCCGGACAATCTCAGCTTAACCCGGACAAAATCGCTGTTGAATCAGGAAATGAAAAACTTACATATATAGAGCTCGATACGATCACTGACCGGCTTGCAAATTTACTTTTAAAAAATGGAGTTACAACGGACTCGCATCTAGGAGTTTATCTTGAGCGGTCGGTGGAAATGATAGTCGCATTGCTTGGTATCATAAAAGCCGGCGGGGCTTATGTCCCGATCGATCCGACCTATCCAAATGAGCGCGTTGAATATATGATACAGGATTCAGGGGTAAATATCATTTTAAGTAAAAAAGAATTTTCAAATCAGCTCTCAGATAAAGATATCAAAATTATTCTTCTTGATGATGACATTGGTCAGATCAACAATGAAACATCCGGATTAAAGAAAATGAACATTAGTCCCGACAACCTTGCATACATGATCTATACTTCAGGCTCGACAGGCAAACCAAAAGGAGCAATGAATACTCACGGCGGGATCCTGAACAGATTATTATGGATGAAGGATTATCTTAATATTAAAACTGATGATAATATTTTTCAAAAGACATCCTTCAGCTTTGATGTTTCGGTGTGGGAATTTTTTCTGCCGCTAATGTGCGGAGCAAAGCTTGTCTTTGCAAAACCCGAAGGTCATAAGGATACAAGATATTTAGTTGATGAGATCATTAACAAACAAATAACAGTGATGCATTTTGTTCCTTCGATGCTTCAGGTATTTCTTGAAGAGGAAGGAGTTGAAAATTGTACTTCACTTGAAAAGGTTATATGCAGCGGAGAAGAACTCACAATGTCTCTTCAAAATATATTCTTTAAGAAATTTCCCGGCACCGAACTTCATAATCTTTACGGACCCACCGAAGCCGCGGTGGATGTGACTTACTGGAAGTGTGATAAGGAAAGCAGATTAAATTCAGTACCGATCGGTAAACCTGTCGCAAATACTCGGATACATATTCTTGATGGACATTTAAATCCTGTGCCTGTAGGTATTCCCGGTGAACTTCATATCGGCGGTGTACAGGTCGCAAGAGGTTATTATAATCGCCCCGATCTGACCAACGAAAAATTTATTCCGGACCCGTTCAGTAAAAAAGAGAAAACGCGCCTTTACAAGACGGGTGATCTTGTAAGATACATACATGACGGTAATATTGAATATCTGGGAAGAATAGATAATCAGATAAAGATAAGAGGCTTCAGGATTGAGCTTGGTGAAATTGAAATTGTGCTGATTCAGTGTAACGATGTAAAAGAAGCGGTTGTGATTGCGAAGGAGATCAGGGAAGGTGATAAGAGACTGATCGCGTTTGTTGTTCCAAGGGGTCAGGATGATGCTTCAGTAAATTCGATCCGGCAATTTCTCAAAGACAAGCTTCCCGAGTATATGATACCTTCTCAGTTTGTATTTCTGGATGAGATACCTCTTTCACAGAATGGCAAGGTTGACAGGAAAGCGTTGTCTTCAATGGAGTTTTCAAGAGACGAACTTAAATCGGAGTACAAAGAAGCTTCGAAGCCTGTCGAGGAAATTCTCGCAGAGATATGGAAACAAGTTTTATCAATTGATAAAGTTGGTGTTAACGATAATTTCTTTGAGCTTGGCGGAGATTCAATAATTAGCATTCAGATAATATTTAAAGCGAACCGGGCAGGATTAAAAATTTCCCCGAAACAAATTTTTCAATATCAGACTATTTCGGAATTATCATCCGTGATAGAAAAGGATTTTGTATCAGAGGCTGAACAGGGATTGGTCACAGGTGAAGTACCGTTAACACCTGTACAACATTGGTTCTTTGAGATGAACCTTCCCGGGCAGGATCACTTCAATCATTCGGTGATGCTTAACGTTCCAAAAGGTCTCAATGAAAAATTTCTTGAAACAGCAGTTGAAAAAATAATTTCTCATCATGATGCATTGAGGACTAAATTTACAAAAGACAATTTAGATGTAAAACAATTTATAGGAGGAGAGAATACTGTAACTTCATTCAGCACAGTTGATCTTTCCGGAACCGATCAATCAAAGATCTCTGATGCCATCAGAAACAATATTATTGAATTGCAAAAAAGTATAAACTTAGGCAATGGTGAAACAATAAAAGTAAGGTTGTATAAAACTCTTTCGGGAAACGATGACAAACTTCTGATCATTGTGCATCATCTTGTAATTG
Organism: Ignavibacteria bacterium; assembly: GCA_039934715.1. Classification (GTDB taxonomy): domain Bacteria; phylum Bacteroidota; class Ignavibacteria; order Tepidaquicellales; family Tepidaquicellaceae; genus JAGPCH01. The sequence continues at coordinate 3,305 of JBDTLQ010000331.1, forward strand.
ACGGCATCTCGTGGAGAATTCTGATGGAAGATCTTTATACTGCATATGATCAGCTGTCAAAAAATAATACGATCACATTGCCGGAGAAGACCACTTCATATAAAGAGTGGAGCAAAGGACTGAATGAATTCGCTTCATCGGAAAATCTTACTGCCGGGAAAGATCATTGGCTATCTTTAGCAAACATAAATATACCACCCGTTCCTGCTGACAGTCCGGATGGAGAAAATACAGTTGGTTCAATTGCAACTGTTTCAGTGGAGCTGGACGAACAAAATACACAATCTCTCTTGAAGGAAGTTCCGAAAGCTTACAATACACAGATCAACGACATTCTTCTGACAGCATTAATTATCTCATATAATAAATGGAGCTCAAATAATAAATTGCTGATAAATCTCGAAGGACACGGAAGAGAAGACATAAATGATTCAGTTGATGTTTCAAGGACTATTGGCTGGTTCACATCGATCTTTCCTGTTCTGCTCGAAACATCAAATCCTGATGACATAAGTGAGACTGTAAAATCAGTTAAAGAATCTTTGAGGCAAATACCTGATAACGGAATTGGATTCGGAGTGTTGAAATATTTAAACAAAGATAAAACCATACAGGAAGCTTTCAGAGCTTTGCCTGTTCCTGAAATTGTTTTCAACTATCTCGGACAAGTTAACCAGAATATTGTTCAGGGATCAGAATGGAAGCTTGGTAAAAGGCTGATCGTGCTTGATCAGAACAGCGGCGGCCGTAATTATCATAAGCTTGAAATAAATTCAATCATAAGCGGGAGTAAGTTAAGAGTTGATCT
>JBDTLQ010000332.1:0-4106 GCA_039934715.1 Ignavibacteria bacterium
ATATAAACCTACATGGGCGGATAAGATAGGCGCTGACAGTAAGAGCAAATCGGATAACTGGTACGGAACATTTCTTACACCGCAGGTAATTGCTTTCAATGATAAAACTTTAACAGCTCAATCCGCTCCCAAAGACTGGGCTGATCTTGTGACGCCTCAATGGAAAGGAAAGATCGTCATTAGAAATCCTATGGCATCCGGAACAATGAGAGTGATATTTTCCGCAATGATCGCAAATTCGATAAGTCAGACTGGAAATGATGAACAGGGATTTCAATGGCTGAGAAAACTTGATGAGAACACTTCAGCTTATTCTGCCGATCCGACTCAAATGTATATTAAGCTTGCTGAAAATGAAGCAGTGACGCTTTGGAATATGCCGGATATAATTTTACAAAAAAGTATGTATCAGTATCCCTTCGGATATAATTTTCCTTCAAGCGGAACAGTGGTACTTACTGATGGAATTGCAATTGTTAAAGGAACAAAAAATCCGGAAGCAGCAAAACAGTTTTATGAATTTGTGACATCAGAGCAAAGTCTTATTCTACAGGCGGAAAAATTTTACCGCATACCCGCAAGGAAGGACATACCAAAAGATAAATTACCTAAATGGATATCCGATGCAGTATACACTGCTATGCCTTTGGATTGGGAGCTCATTTCTGAAAAAGAATCCGAATGGATGAAGAAATGGGATAACGAAATAAAGGGTAAGTCAAAATAGTTAAGCAGTTAAGCAGTTAAATGGTTAAGCGGTTAAATAGTTAAATAGTTAGTAGTTAAGTAGTTATAAAGCAAGACGTTCTAAAATCTAAAATCTAAAATCTAAAATCCAAAATCTAAAATCCAAAATCCAAAATGCCCCCTGTTCTCACTTTAAAAAACATCTCGAAAACTTTTTCGGCAGCAGATGTCTTGAGCGATATCAGTTTTGAATTAGCAAAGGGAGAATTCTTTTCAATTGTGGGACCTAGCGGATGCGGGAAAACAACGTTGCTTCGGATCATTGCCGGACTTGAATTTCCAACCACCGGAGAAGTGTGGATCGGAAATAATAACGCGACAAACCTGACTCCGCAAAAAAGAAATATCGGTATCGTATTTCAGAACTATGCTCTCTTTCCGAATATGAGCGTGTTTGAAAATGTAGCATATGGTCTTGAAGTGAAAAAATTTTCAAAGGAAGTTATAAAAGAAAAGGTTTTATCGGTACTCGATAAAGTAAAGATGAAAGATAAAGCTGATACGAATGTCACTACACTCAGCGGAGGTGAACAGCAACGGGTTTCACTGGCGAGAGTCATCGTTACAGAGCCGTCACTGCTGCTGTTCGATGAACCGCTTTCAAATCTCGACTACTCCCTTCGTCTTGAAACACGCAACGAGATAAAGAGGCTTCAGAAAGATATTGGCATTACGTCGGTCTATGTGACACATGATCAGTCAGAAGCCCTGGCGCTTTCAGACAGGATCGCGGTTTTAAACAAAGGAGTCATACAGCAGATCGGCACCCCATCAGAGGTTTATTTTAATCCGGTGAATTTGTTTGTGGCGGATTTTATCGGTCATTCAAATTTTTTTAACAGCAAAGAAGCAAAGGATATATTTGATATTGCAGACGTTGGAGATGATGAGGTTGTATCGGTATTTCCTGAAGAGCTGGTACCAGTAAAGTGTAATGAGAATTGTCCGGCAAAAATTATTGATATACAGTTCACAGGTTATTATGTTGAGTATTTAATTGATGTTAATGGAAAGATGATAAAATCTTTAATGCCATCGGGATCACGCGATGATTTAAATTCTGTAGTTTTAGGTTTTAAAATTGGTGATAATGTAAAATTAAAGCTTACTTCATCTGATATACGCAAACTTCCGGGGAAGTTATGAAGAATAAATTAACGCCGGTAAATGTTTTTTTGTTGGCAGTTATTATTTTTTTTGTAACCGGTTACATTGCCTATCCTGTTTATTCTCTCATCAAAGAAAGCATTTTATTTTTTACAAATGTTAATTGCACTTATTCCGAGATACTGTCAGGTTCAATATTTAATTCTGTCTTTCTTTCAGTTATCACAGTAACGGGCAGCTGTATTGCCGGCTTATTCTTTGCGTATCTGTTCCAGTTCAGAAAATTTCCGATGAAAAATTTCCTGTTCACTCTTTTGCTTATACCGATCGCGGCTCCTCCGCTGGTTGGTGTTGTAGCTTTCCTTTTTTTATTGAATGATAACGGGCTGCTGATAAAAATTATTTCGATGATATTCGGGCTTAAGTCAGCGCCGTTCAAATTCGAAGGATGGACCGCGATAATAATCGTACATATATATTCATTCTATCCGTTCTTTTTATTATTCACATCATCCGCGCTGCAAAAGATCGATGCAAACCTGATCGACGCGTCTCATTCACTCGGGGCTTCGAAGACCAGAACATTTATCAAGGTCATCTTTCCGCAGCTGATACCATCGATCATCGGATCTTCTCTGATAGTATTCATGGCAAGCATGGCGTCTTTCTCAGCGCCTTTTATATTCGGCGGATCAACCAGATTTCTTACAACCGAAATTTATTCCGCAAAGATAAACGGGGACACTCCGCTTGCTGCAACACTTTCTCTTTTGCTTACCCTTATCTCGGTAGGATTTCTGATACTATTGAGATTTTACAGAAAGAAAAACACTTTTGAATCCAGTACCAAAGGAACAGTGAAATTATCATCCTCTCAAACCCAGAGAAAATCAGGGATACTGAGTACGATAAGTATTTTATGTTTTGTATTAATTGTGATGCTGCCCATACTGGCTTTGCTTTTTCTTTCACTGATACCGGAAGGGTCGCTGATGAGAAATTATTTTACAGAGTCATTTACATTTGCAAACTACGAAAAGATCTTCGGCGAAGCACAATTCTTTGAGCCGTTCGCTAACAGCGTTAAGATGGCTCTCATAGCGGTTGCAATTACAATTGTGATTGGAGTCAGCGCAGCGTTTCTTATCTCAAGAAAAAAAATAAAGGGGGGAAATTTTCTCGAGAGTTTTTTATCGCTTCCCTACGGAATACCTGGTACTGTGATAGCTTTAAGTTTTATTATAAGTTTCAATTCACCTACTCTCTTTACAGGGTTCACCCCGCTTGTCGGAACTTTCATTATTCTTCCTCTTGCTTATGCTGTACGGAATTTGCCCGTGATGACTCAGTCCTCAATAGCGGGTTTCAACACGATCGATCCGTCTCTTGAAGAAGCGTCCTCATCATTGGGGGCAACAGGGTCGCGAACTTTTAGAAAGATCATACTTCCCATTGTTTATCCTTCCGTTCTCAGCGGAGCAATGCTGGTGTTTGTAAATTCCGTCGGAGAGTTTGTTTCAACAATTTTACTTTACACGTATTCAACAAAAACTATTTCGGTAGAGATATATTCACAGCTGAGAATATATAATACCGGAGCCGCGGCATCGTATGGAGTTATACTTTTTATACTTGTAATGATAATAGTTTATGTGTCGAGAAGGACTCTCGATAAGGCTGTAAGTATTGATTAGCTTGAAAACTTATTCTAAATTTCACACTTCATATCCGTAAAGAACCTTTTCCATTTCAACTATCTCTTTCAGCTGGTTAAGAAACCACTTATCAATTTTTGTTGAATTGTAAAGTTCATCCATAGTAGCATCGAGAAGCATTGCATAGCGGAGAAAATAAATATTATCACTGCGAGGGGTCTGAAGCTTGGTCAGGATCTTTTGCTTAAGATTTTTTTTATCATCACCTTTGAGACCCTGAAGATATTCAACGGAGTAAACGTCCTTGCCGTCGGCGCCAAAGCCCGAGCGGCCGAGTTCGAGTGATCTTATTGCTTTCTGAAACGCTTCTTTGAAGTTTCTCCCGAAGGACATTACTTCGCCGACGGATTTCATCTGAACACCAAGCACATCATTATCGGGATTTGTTGAACGGAACTTGTCAAAATCCCATCGGGGAATTTTCACAACAACATAATCTATCACCGGTTCAAAACAAGATGGTGTTGTCTTAGTAATGTCGTTTGGAATTTCATCAAGAGTATATCCTACAGCCAGCTTCGCGGCGATCTTCGCGAT
>JBDTLQ010000333.1:0-4093 GCA_039934715.1 Ignavibacteria bacterium
TGCCTCTTTTTCTTTAGCCCATAATATGTAAGCTAAGCTCGATACTGATAATAAGGTCTCCAGGATCACTGCTACCATTAATCCCCTGGTAACATATTTCTGATATAGTTTCTTTAACTCAGGCGCTCCGTATTTCATTCTTTTGTTAATTTCAGAGAAGACCTCGTTGCTGTTATCTATGTTGCCTGACATTTTAACCTCCGTTATTTTAAGGTTTTATAAAATTGTTTTCTATCTAACTATTAATCGGGAAATTTGTTCCAAAAAATTTAACTTAACTTAGAATAAAATTTGAAAAAATTAAAGTGACTAAATATTTACACAACTTCACCGATTGACATGCTCACAAGGTCTTTTGCAAATGACATCAGGTTCTTAGCCGCAGTCTTTCCTTCAGATGACATCATGGCAGAATTTAATGTGTCCGTATTTTCAAAATACATATCAGCCTGCATATAATACTTGCTTGCGCCGTCCCCTATTCCTTTTAATTTTGAAACTTCCGCTTTGATCAGTCCGGGCATCTTTTCCGCTAAAGGCAAATGTTCATCAAAATACTTCTTATCAAAATCAGATCTGTCAGCCGGTTCTTTGTAATATGCTATCAGTTTAACCATTTGTAAATTTTTTATTTATTTAATTTTATAAAATTATTTTTTGGGTCCAAAATACGGAAGAACACCTATAGGGTTATTAAAATATTTTTTTACAATATCTTCCGAACTGGTTACATGTTTCTTATCATTATTCATCTCCTCAATTCCTGAATCCTCACTTATGAACTTAATGAATTCCTCTGAATGTTCATCCTTAAGTATTTCATCATTCTTTCTTACAGTTGACCTGTCGGGAACTTCTATATATGTCAGAAAGCTTCTTGGTACTTCCTGGTTCTCCGGGATTTTTACATCGTAACTTACATAAACTCCGGACACAGGAATAACTTTCGGGTCAACGACAAACTTTTCCTTTTCTTCCAGATAATATCTTCCCTTCAAAATATTATACAAGTTTGAAGCAAGCATTGACTTGTATTCTTCCTTCGTATATTCTTTTTCATTTTTAAATCCTTCCGGAGCGAATGACACCGTTCTTGCTGAATAGCCTTTGCTTGCAATGACAAGTGTACCCAGTTCACAATCTTTATAAAGCTTTTTCGCATCTTCATGTTTCATACGGATACAACCGTGTGATGATGGTCTTACTCCAAGATGAGCATAATAACCGGTCCCGTCGATTGAATGAAAGCCTATCCCCTGATTGAACGGCATGAAGTGATACATGTTAGCCGAGTTGAACTGTGTTGACTGATGATGCTCCTCCTTTACAAAGATCGCGAACAATCCCGGACGAGATTCCAGAGCTTCCGGATCGCCACTCTTATTATTACCGGATGATACCGGATACTTCTCTGTCCTGCCGTCTCTCCAGTGCTCATAAACCATTTGCTGATCAATTCTCAATTCAAGCCAGCAGTCCTTATCGGTATAAACAGTATCTTTTATCCCGGAAGACATATCTCCTTTTGAAAGTATATTAAACTTTCCTCCATTCTTTATCTCACCGCTTTTTGTTTCGGTGTGCGGGACAAGTCCGTTTTTGTAAAATTTCGAACTTAAGAATGATCCGCTCCAAAATCCTGCCAGTACAAAAAGGGCTATTATTACGGGAAGTCCAAAAGAATATAAATAAATATGAGGGTTATACCTGAGTTTATTTCTTTCGTCATTGTCTAAATTCAGATCGGGCATACCGATCCCGGCTTCAATGCTTTTCATTATCTAAAAAATATCAAATTTTATTTTAATTTAAAACGTAATTAGAAGTTATTGATTGTTTTTAACAATCCTTCAGAGTTAATGAGCTAATGAATCAACACTATTGGTAAAATTTTTAGTTTTAACGTAAGTATCTTTTAAATAATTCAAAGGATTATTTATAAGAAATTAATTGAGGGTCTTTTAATGTAAGGTTAATTTTCATTACCCGAATTTTCCGGTTACATATTCTTCGGTTAGTTTCTCTTTTGGATTTGTGAACATCCTTCTCGTTTTTGAAAACTCTATCAGCTTTCCCATGTACAAAAATGCCGTCTGATCACTTACTCTGGCTGCCTGCTGCATATTGTGTGTAACTATAACGATTGTATATTCTTTTTTTAAATTAAATATAAGCTCTTCAATATTTGCAGTCGACATCGGATCCAATGCACTGGTAGGTTCATCCATTAGTATTATCTCAGGACTTACCGCTATCGTCCTTGCAATGCAAAGCCTTTGCTGCTGTCCTCCTGACAAGCTGATGGCGGGACTTTTAAGTCTGTCTTTTACTTCTTCCCATAGTCCGGAATTTTTAAGATTCTTCTCAACCAGTTCATCCAATACAGGCTTTTTTGTATTACCATTAAGCTTCAGACCTGCGATCACATTATCATAAATTGACATCGTAGGAAACGGATTCGGCTTTTGGAAAACCATACCAACCTTCTTTCTTATATCTACAGAATTGTAGGAAGAAATATTTTCACCGTGAATAAAAATTTCTCCGAACACCCGTGCCTTTGGTGTCATCTCATGCATCAGATTTAATGAGCGAAGAAAGGTTGACTTCCCGCATCCCGACGGTCCGATGATGGCAGTGACACGGTTCTTTCTTATTTTAAGATTGATATTATCAATTGCCATCAACTCGGAAAAATATACTGACAGGTTAATTGTCTGAACCGCGACCTTGGATTCTTTTTCAGATTCTTCCGGATTGTCTAAAATGTCGGATTCAATTTCTAGAGTTTCCATATTCATTCTTTAAATATTTCCTGTAAATCTATTTCTTGTGACAAATCTGACTATGAGATTAACGGTAAAGACTAAAAATATTAAAACAAAAGCTCCTGCCCACGCCTGCCTGTGCCAGTCATCATACGGAGAGATCGCATAAGCGAATATCTGCAAAGGAAGTGCTGCCATTGGCTCATCTATCTTTGTCTGCCAGAAAGAATTTCCGAATGCCGTGAACAGCAGCGGAGCTGTCTCCCCTGCCGCTCTGGCTATCGCTAAAAGAATTCCTGTTATTATACCTGAGGAAGCGGTAGTGAGCACAACTCTCAGTGTCGTCTTCCATCTTGAAACCCCTAATGCAAGCGATGCTTCTCTCAATGACTGGGGTACAAGTCTTATCATTTCTTCTGTGATCTTTGTAACGGTTGGTATCATAAGTATCCCAAGAGCGAATCCTCCGGCAAGCGCCGAGAATCTCTGCATTGGAATTACAATGATTCCATACGCGAATATCCCAACAATGATCGAAGGAACTCCGCTGAGTATGTCAGTTGTAAACTTAATTACTGTTGCTGTGATGTTCTTTGAATATTCCGATATGTATATACCCGCAAGAATTCCCACGGGTATTCCGATTACTCCTCCGATGGAAATCAGTATTATACTTCCGACAATTGCATTTGCCATTCCTCCGCCTTCTTCACCGACTGGTTTTGGTAATTGAGTAAAGAAATCCATGTTAAGATATGATATGCCTGATTTAGTTGTGTAAAAGAAAATGTATAGCATTGGCAGGATGGTAATAATTCCCGCTACTACGCACAATCCTATCATCAGAGAATTAACGATCTTTCTTCTTCTGAGATTTTTAGGCTTCTTTAAAATACTATTTGCAGTCATGCTTTTCTTGTTACACTATATATTAATAGTCTTGCAAGTGAATTGACAATGAACGTAACCCCGAACAATATAAGTCCGACTTCTATAAGCGCGCTTACATGCAGTCCGCCCGATGCTTCAGCAAATTCATTAGCGATCACTGACGCCATTGAATATGCCGGTTCAAACAATGATGCTTTAATCTGAGCTTTGTTTCCAATTACCATCGTTACTGCCATTGTCTCACCGATAGCTCTTCCAAGTCCAAGCACTGCTCCACCGAGAATTCCGCTCCGGGCATTCAGTAAAGCCATTTTAATGGCTTCCCATTTTGTTGCACCAAGAGCATAAGCGGCTTCTCTTTGTGATGTCGGTATAGCCTTTAATACATCTCTTGTTATAGCTGAAATAATAGGAGTGATCATAATTGCCAGTAT
>JBDTLQ010000334.1:0-4083 GCA_039934715.1 Ignavibacteria bacterium
AGACCAGCCGTCGCTGCAGATGTGATGCATGTTGATGAGGAGTACATAATTTTCATTCGTGACCCTGAACAGATAAACTTTGAACACCGGACCTTTTTCAAGATCAAACGGGGTCGAGTAAACTTTTTGAATCTCAGTCTTCAACTCCTCTTCATTTAAATCATCCGCCTTTACTTCTTCAAAAAATATTTCCTGATATCCCTGAACCTCCTGCACCGGCTTGCCTTCTTTGACTGAATAAGTGGTTCGGAGTGAAGGATGTTTGTTAATTAATTTCTGAAATGATCTTTTCAAAACGGGAATGTCCGGCTGTGACAGGATCCTTGTGACGAACGCGACGTTATATGCTGCGCTTTCGGGAGAATCAAGATGCAAAAAGTACAAAGCTTTCTGTCCGTAAGACAGTGGATAGAAAGCGTTTTGCTGTTTTGTCTTTTCGAGTAATTGCTTTTTTAGTAAAGCAATCTTTTCCTGTGCAGTAAGATTTTTATTGGTTGAGTCGCTCAGATTTTTTACTCCGTTTTATTTTGTCTCGTTAAGAAGCCTGTCAAGTTCTTCTTCGGTAAGGTTTTCCAGGTTGCCAAGGAGGTCCCTTGTCTTATCTTCGTCAGTTACTACGGTCTTTCCGTTTTGAGAAGATGATCCGGCTTCTTTTTTATCTAATATCTTCGGCAGTTGTTCTTTCAATTCATCTGCAAGCTGTATGATGTTGGTTTCTTCCATGTATCTTACAAGATTCAGATCAACACCAAGCTCGATGTTAACTTTATTCTTCAGCTCGATCGCCATAAGTGAATCAAGTCCCATTGTATTCAGCGGCTGCTCAGGATCCATATCCTCCGGCTCCATTCCCATTATCCGTGAGATCAGATCCTGAAAATAAATTATCAGAAGCTCCGGCTGTTTATCTTCCGGCGCAGCTTTTAATTGGGATATGAAATCTTCCTTATCATTATTTTTATTTTCAACATTATCTTCAGTATCATTTTGTTTTATAAGATGTTCAACAAAACAATTTCTAACATCTTTCGAATATTTATTCCAGTCGATCGGAACAATTCCAATCTGCACGGTATCAATAGTTACAGCTGTATCAAGAGCTCTTATTCCAAGCTGAGGTGTGATCACACCGATGCCTGATATCTTCTCCTGCTTGTCAGCGCCTTTTGCAGCCGCGGACCCGATCTCAGACCATACACCCCAGTTTATACTCAGTGCCGGCAGACCTTTATGTCTTCTGTAATGAGCAAGCGAGTCAAGGAATGAATTCGCAGCAGAATGATTGGCTTGTCCCGCTGATCCCAGCAATGAAGCAACCGAAGAATACATGATGAAGAGATCAAGCTTCATCTTTTTTGTAAGTTCATGAAGATTCCATGCGCCGAGAACTTTCGGAGCCATAACTTTTTCAAATTTATCTTTACTCTGATTGATCAGCACGCCATCATCCAAAACTCCGGCAGAATGAATTATTCCTTTCAGAGGAAATTTACCGTTGCTGATTTCTTTGATGATCTTTTCAAGCTCCTCTTTTTTTGTAACATCCGCTTTATAGATATTTACATCAACATCCTGAAGTTTTAATTCTTCAAGATATTGTTTGATAGCCCTGGTGTCATCTCTTCTTCCCAGAAGAGCAAGATGCTTCGCGCCTTTATCCGCGAGCCACTTCGCTGTCAGTATTCCCAATCCGCCCAGACCGCCCGTGATAAGATAGGTGCTCTTATCATTTACATTCAGATCATTAACCTGCTTTGCACTATTCTTTATTAACCGGCTGACAAATCTTTTTCCATTACGGTAAGCGATCTGATTTTCACCGGACTGATCTGATTCATCCAAAAGTTTATTCAGACCGGTTTGATCATCCATGTCTATCACCTTGCTTTTCAGCTCCGGCATTTCAAGATCGATAACCTTTCTCATTCCCCATAACACTGACTGAGCCAAACCGTTTAATTCATCGTCGCCCTTTACCTGTTGTGCGTTAAAAGTAACAATGCTCAAACTAACTCTGCCCGCTAATTCACTTTTTGAAATTGTCTGTATAATATTCAGAACATCCAGACATCCGTCCTGAGCATTCTCTACAATATCTTTACTGCTTATTGATCTGCCAGAAGGGCTTATATAAATAATATCAACTCTGTCCTTGTTTCCTGCAGAAATATCTTTAAAAAGTTTTTCGTAATCCTGTTTTTGTAAATGGTCTATGACATATTCTTTACCGGAAACCCGTTCAAATTTTTTCCCTGTTACTACAGAAATGTAATTTATTTTACCAAATGCCTTTGCAATATCCCCCGAACTCTTCTTATCTGAAAAAATTACAAATACATTCTCATTTTTGAAGTTAACATTTTTATCAGCGGTAGAGATAATAATTGATTGTCCGGTAAGTGATCCTTTCTTTGATGCAGGAGAACAGATATGAATATTTGTAAACCCGTTTATTGTAAGGAAATTTTTCCATCCATTGATGTCAAGAAGGGGATAGGATGTCCTTAGTTTGTTATCTTCAAATCTCCACCACCCGTCAGTCAGACCAAACGTCAGATCTATCCAGCACTTCTTTTCAGTTACTTCATTAAGTATCAAAACTCCGCCTCCGGAAAGAAGCTCATGAATATTTTTTGTTGTGATCTGAAGATCCTTTGTTGCGTGGATCACGTTAGACGCGATAATTATATCATATCCGTTTTTATCAAAACCCTGTTCTGTTATACTCCTTTCAATATCTAAAACTTTATAGTTTACAAAGGAATATTCTTTGAATCTTTCTTTCGCGTTTACAAAAAATGCGGGTGAAATATCTGTGAAAACAAATTCCGATCTTCTGCTTTTAAGCAAAGGCAGTATTAAAGCTGAAGTGCTTCCGCTGCCTGCACCAATTTCCAGAACTCTTACAGTTTTGCTTTCAGGGATGCTAATCAGGATCTTCTCTACAGCCAGTTGAATTGTTTCATTCATCGCAGCGAAGCCAGGCGAGTTTTGATAAAGCTCAGTTGTAAATGAAAGATCTCCGTTGGGAAATAATAGCTTTAGAGGATCCTGCTTGCCTGTAAGTATATTTGAAAGTTCAGGACCGCAGCTTAGAAGAAGTTCATTCTCCGCTTTAGCAAATAAAGGTTTTTTGTTTTTGAGACCGGTGATCTCTGATTCAATATTATCGGGATCAATATCTTTAAGTATCTTAAAATTATTCTTATCGATCTTAATGATCCCATTCTTAAATAGTATTTCAAGCAATCTGTTTAGTAATTTGAAATACTTTTTATCGGCACCAAGTGTCTTTCTTATTTCTTCTACTGTAAATGTTTTTCCTTTTTCAAAACTGAATCCGGATTTTATAAAAGCATTTATGATAAATGAAACACCGGCAGCTTCAAGTTCATCAATTTCCTTTTTATAATCTTCTAAATTATTTTCAGGAGTGAGTATATCAAAATTTGATTCTATGTCCGAACCTACATCTGCAATTGCGCTTCCATCAATAAAACCATCACCATTGAGTTCGGAGGATTCCCACGTGACTTCATAGAACCAGTCTTTGATTTCATCATTAGCCGCGCTGAATTCTTCACGGCTGACCTCCTTAAGCTGCAGACCTTTCACTAAAGCTATTATCTCTCCTGCCTCTGAAAATATTTTTATGTCAACATTATGAAGCCCGGTGTTTTTAATGTCTTTCGCGTTCAGTTCGGCGAAGCTCAATACTTTACTTTCCGGTCTGCCATTAAAAATAAATTCATTGATCCCGATAGGAATAAATGCCCTATCTTTTTTATCTTTTAAAAGAAATGAAAGCGCGGTCTGAAAGCCTGCATCAAGCAATGCAGGGTGAAGCTTGTAATTTTTTGAAACACTGTCTTTTAATACGATCCGGGCAAGTGCCGCATTTTGCTTAACAAATAATTTTTGTATCCCCTGAAAATTATCCCGGTATTCTATTCCTATCTCCTGAACATCATCATAAAACTTTTGCCCCGGGATCTCATCTCTGAATCCTGACTTTATTTTTTTTATATCAACTGCATTTGATCCTTCATTGCATTTCTCTATTGATCCGGATGCGTGAAGTGT
>JBDTLQ010000335.1:0-4062 GCA_039934715.1 Ignavibacteria bacterium
TCCGGCTGATCTTTGGGACGGCTTCTTTTATAGGAAAGAATGAGATGGAAGTTGAAACGAATGAAGGAAAGGTAATTGTGTTAAGTTCAAAGAATATTTTCATTAATACCGGAGCGCGCCCATTTGTTCCTGATATCCCGGGATTTAAGGAAGTAAACCATCTGACATCGGAAACGATAATGGATCTTACCAAACTTCCCGGGTCGTTGATAATTATAGGAGGAAGTTATATCGGGCTGGAATTTGGTCAGATGTTCCGGAGATTCGGTTGTGAAGTCAATATTATCGAAAGAAGCGGCAAGATCATTTCAAGAGAGGATGAAGATGTCTCAGATGAGATGGAAAAAATATTGAAAGAAGACGGAATAAAAATACACACAGAAAGTGAAATACTTTGGATCAAAAAAGCAACCTCATGGATTCAAGTTAAGATCAAGAGAGGTTCTAAAACCAAAATAGTCAAAGGCACGCATGTGCTTGTAGCATCTGGTGTAAGACCAAATACTGAAGATCTGAAATTAAGCAAAGCCGGGATCAGGGCAGATGAAAGAGGATTTATAAAAGTAAACAGCAAACTTGAAACAAACATTAAGGGTGTTTACGCACTTGGTGATGTGAAAGGCGGACCTGCATTCACTCATATCTCATATGACGATTACAGAATTATATTTTCCAATCTGATTGAAAAGAAAAACAAAAGTATTAAAGGCAGGCTTGTGCCCTATACTGTATTTACAGACCCACAGCTGGGAAGGGTTGGATTAAGTGAAAAAGATTGTATCTCCAAAGGAGTAAAGTATAAAAAGGCTTTATTGAAAATGGATCATGTAGCACGTGCGATTGAAACAGGAGAGATAAGAGGATTCATGAAGGTGTTGATCGATCCGGATTCAAATAGGATACTCGGATGCGCAATGCTAGGAATGGAAGGCGGGGAAATTATGGCGATGATCGAAATTGCAATGATGGGAAAAATGGATTATACAAAATTAAGAGACGCAATATTCTCACACCCGACTCTATCCGAATCATTAAATAACCTGTTTTCTAAATTCAAAAAATCGATCTCTTAATCTATAGCATTGTGCAGAAACCTGTTACAAATCTTTTTTACATCACACTTGATATTAGTTATCTGATTGGGTAACTTATGTCACTAATGATTTGGGTTCCTCTGAAGAATAATGAGCATAAACTATTTTTCCGGAATTTGAAGAAGTTAAAAGAAGTCCGGAATAAGTAGAGATAGCTGAGGTTCTTTAACCAAGGTCATCCCGCAGATAACTTTTAATACAACAAAGACTTGGCAAAACTTTTACAAGCAGCCGTTAAAAAAAACGGAGCGAATTCTTTTGGATTTTTTGCTTAACGATGCAGGGATTTCATGAGTTTTATGATTAATTTCAGAAATGATAAACGATAAGCAGGAACGAATTTGGAAGCAAATTAATTTAAAAGGAATATTATTTTGAGAAAAGAAAAGTCGGCTAAGGAGACTGAGTTCAAAGAACATCTCAACATCAAGTATGGCAGGGAAGGAAGCAAAACACGCGACAGGTTTGAAGAGGAGATGGAATCTTTTAAACTTGGGCTGGTAATCAGGGAAGCAAGAATATTCAGAAATCTCACACAGGAAGAACTAGCGGTTAAATCCGGAACAACTAAATTTTATATCTCCAGGATTGAAAACAATGCCAGTGATATCAGGCTTTCAACCCTTATGAAAATTATTTATGACGGACTCGGCGGCAAGCTAAAATTCGCTTTAGATTTTTAAACTAAAAAAGTTAGAAAGGATCATTCAATGATTTGGGTAATAATAATTTTCTTTGTTGCACACTGGTATTTGTCATTGTTTTCACAAACATTTCTTCAGCATAGATACGCAGCACACGGCTCATTTACGATGAACAGGTTCTGGGAAAGATTTTTTTACATCTTCGCTTATATTACTCAGGGTTCCTCTTACCTGAGTGCAAGGACATACGGCATTCTTCACAGGATGCATCATGCGTACGCCGACACGCCTAAAGACCCGCATTCTCCGAAATATTTTTCCAATCTGTTTTCAATGATGTGGCATACAAAAGTTGTATACGCAAACATCTTTAACAACAAAATGGAAGTGGAAGAGCGTTTTACGAAAAACCTTCCCGACTGGCACTCGCTTGATAAATGGGGACAGTCCTATACAAACAGGGCAATCTTCGCTCTTCTTTATATAGCATTTTATATTTACTTCGCTCCTTTCTGGTGGCTTTACTTCCTGATACCTTTTCATATTCTGAGCAGCCCGGTTCACGGATCCATCATCAACTGGTTCGCGCATAAATACGGTAAGGAAAGTTTTAAGATGAACAACACTGCCAAGAATTTTATGCCGGTTGACTTTCTTATGATGGGCGAAGATTATCATAACAATCATCATAAATTTCCTTCAAGCGCAAACTTTGGAGTGAAATGGTATGAGTTCGATCCGACTTATCACATCATGCTGTTTCTTGACTGGGTAGGTATAATCAAGATAAAGAATAAAGGCAAACATATCGCGACTGAGTTTTAACGTCCGAGAAGGATTTTGATTTTTTTAATAGCCTGTCCCTCAAAGACAGGCTATTTTTTTTTGTACCGGTTAACGTCATTCCTAGTCATTCCTGTAATAAGAAGTTAATCTATTCATTTAATTTCAAAACTCAATTAGGTATATTAACGGTAAATGAGCAGTACAGAAGATAATATTATTAATGCCGATAATTCCACTGAGAAGAAACTTTATCAGACGCCGGATTACCGCGCGCGTCTTTTGGAATTCGAAGGTCCGCTCGATATACTTTTGCACTTTGTTAAAGTTGACGAGCTCGACATCAATAACATTCCCATTTCCAAAATTACAAAAGACTTTCTTGAGTACATAAAATTCATGTCAACACTTGACATAGAATTGGCCGGAGAATTTCTTGTGATGGCATCGGAGCTGATGAAGATCAAAGCGAGAATGATGATACCTCAGGTGAATGAAGAAGGCGAGGTCATTGAAGAAGATCCGAGGCTTACACTTGTCAGGAAGCTTATTGAGTACAAAAGATTTAAGGATGTATCAGCTCAGATCTCGGAGATCGAAGAAGAGCAGCGTAAGCGGCTATTCAGAAAAAATTTCAGCAATGATCATATTGAATCGGATAAAGAAATTGAAATTGATCCAAGCCTTAAGAATGTCACGATATTTAATCTTATAAAAGCATACAAGAGAGCGATCTCAAACATCAGGAAAGAAGTTATTCATCCTATCGAGCTACTCGATATCACTCCTGAAAATCAAAGAGAATATCTTCTACAGACTATTGATGAAAAAAGTGAAATAGAATTCATTGAACTAATAACAAGTGTTCAGGAAAAGCTGAGAGTGATTTGTTTATTTCTGGCGATACTGCAGCTCGCGCTTGAAGGTATCATTGAGATCGTAATAATCAACAATGATATGACAAGATTTTTAATAAAAAGAAGATCAGCAATACCCGAATGATAAGTCCTGAAACAAAAAATATTGTCGAGTCAATTATCTTTGCATCAGAGGATGAAGTTTCTCCAAGGCAGATCAAAGATATAATTGACAAAGGGGGATTGAGGATCAGTGTTGCTGAAGTTGAACAAGCGGTTGAGATCCTTAATGACGAATACAGAAGCAATACAAAGTCATTTGAGATCCAGAAAATAGCCGGTGGTTATTCCTTTGCCACAAAAAAAGAGTACGGAAGATTTATAGGCAAACTTTTTGAGGACAAACAGAAGAAGCGTCTTTCACCCTCGGCGCTTGAAACTCTCGCGATCATTGCTTATAAACAGCCGATCACACGTTCAGGGATAGAATTCATAAGGGGCGTTAATGTTGATTACATTGTTAATTCTCTTCTTGAAAAAGAGATGATCACTATTAATGGAAGAGCGGAGACACCGGGACGTCCAATCCTTTACGGCACCACTAAAACTTTTCTGAAAATTCTGGGACTAAATTCACTCGAGGATCTTCCGAAGCTGAAAGAGATAAATGAAATTTTGAAGAAT
>JBDTLQ010000336.1:0-4044 GCA_039934715.1 Ignavibacteria bacterium
TATTATTCACTTATTTTAAATGAAGGCAATGCTTACACAAAAAAGATGTTGTTATTAAAATAAATTATTGACCGGGGTCGAAAGTTATGTGAATTATCATTTACATCACCCTGACATTCTTGTTAAGTTTCATTTCCATTTCCGCGATTCTTTTTAAGAACCACTTGCGCGCGATGAGCAGTTCCTTCTGGTTTTCAATAGAGGCTTTTATGTCCAGTATTTTTGATTTGTTGTTCGTGAACTCGGTTTTGATAAGTTTAAAATATATCCTGAGAAAATTTTTATAAGCCTTTTGAATACCGGAAGTTATAAGCTTATCATTTCTTAAAAACTGTACAAACGAATTCGCTGTATCTTCAGCTTCAGAGATGAGTCTGAGATCATAGAATATCATCAACTGAAGGATCTTAACCGCGGGCTTAAAATGAATAAAAGAATATTGTTTTATTTTTGAAAGATCCTTCAGAGCCCGGTCATAATCTTTGTTCTGATAATGAAGTCTTGCACTGCAGTAATGATAAGCGTTATTCTGAAATTGTTCGTCGAGATGTTTTATATGTTTTCCTATAAACTCCTTTCCCCAGTCATATTTTTCCAGAGCCATACCAAGCATAAACATCTTGTAAAACATATCAACAGGAATATGTGAGTTCTTTTCCATTAGTTGGAATCTGATGGCGAGAGTTGCAAGTTCAAACTCCTCCTCTTTTGAATTTTCTCCTATTAATAATTTTTGTGTGCAATACTGCTGAAGGCTTAAAATAATTTCAATGCACTGGTCCGGAAAAAGTTTATTACTATCTTCTTTTAAAATTTTTTTCAGTTCATAGTAATATTTGTCCTCATATGAGGTAAGCATCTTAATCTCAAAATACAATGCCCTGATCTCAATATCATCCAGATAAGCTTTGTTAGTTTCAATAAAATTAATTATTTCGGTCAGCAGGGGTATTGTAAGTGTTTCGTTCTGAGTTCTTTTAAAGTTTGAAAGCATTTCAAGATCAGTGAGAATACTCTTGAGAAAAAATTTAATGAGCTGGTCCATTGGCTCATACCATTCTTTCCGGTAATTGTCTTTATTTGTCCTGAAGTTTTTCTTTTGAACCTGGTGGGTACAATTTATTTTTGCCAGCAGAAAGTTATTAAGGTTATTCGTATCGTGAAGATGATTCAGTTCCTTTTTTAACACTTTATACTTTTTGTCGTAAAGGCTGCTGATCCCGAGTTCATCAAGCACTTCAAGCAATGTAAGATCAAGAGTAAAAGGTTTTATTCTTTCTATGCTGATAAATTTTTCTAGTAAGGATTCCATTTCTGAAATGAGATAATACATAGTGCCCATCACTACTTTATCTTCCTTATACAGTTTTCTGTAAATATTTTCTTTGGATAATTCAAGGGAATCGAAATCAGGATAATGCTCTTTAAGTATCTCGTAAAATTCGATCAGTTTGCTGTTGGTATTGAAATAAGTTGAATCAAGAAATTTTCCAAACTTTCTGAATTCAGCAGGGCTGAGAGAGGAAAGTAACTTTATGAGATCGGTTTTTAACATATGAGTTTGGTTTGATAAAATGAATACGTTACAACGTAAATTAATCCAAATAATTAATATAATCTATTTGAAAGAAATTGATTAAAGCTCATTCTTCCCACATCCGTCCAAAACGTTTGCATTGGAATCAAACATTGGTTTAACCGCAAAGAATGTAATGACACTCAAAGCCCATATGATTTAGTTTCTTAATTTTAAAAGAACATTTTATAATAAATCTTTGATTTCTTTGCGCGCCTTTGGCGGTTAAAAAAGTTTTAAGGGATAATTTTAAAAACCAAAAAAGTATTTCACTTGGCAACAATATAAAATATAAATTTCAAAAGAGAAAAATAATTTGGACCGCAATCTCATCCCTCAGTTCTAGTGTATTAATTTTTATAAATTTTATAGCATTATTAATTTGTAAATTTGAAAAAAAATAACAGCATCAGAATAAAAGAATTTATGATAAACAGATTCCTCTATGCAATATTCTTTCTTGCACTTTGCTCAACCGGACTATTATCACAGACACTACAATGGCGGCTTCTCCCGGCTTCTCCCGGTATGACAGGAAGCAACAGGAACGAAGACATTTCTTTCATAAATGAAAATACAGGATGGGTAGTGGGGTATTCCGGAAGAGTATTCAGAACTACGAACGGAGGATTGCAATTCACTCAGGTATATAATTTCATAGAAGGAAATGAATTAAGGAGTACAGGTTTTTTTGATGTGAACACGGGAATCATAGGGACATTATTTCCTGACAGCACAAAAATATTGTACCGGACAACAAACGGCGGAATGAACTGGAGCGCTGTTAATAATATTTCAGGACGCCGTCCTGAGGGGATCTGCGGTATATCTGTTGTAACAGAAAATATTGCCTATGCTTGCGGGAGATATTACGGCTCGGGAAGGATCATCAAAACAAGCGACCAAGGTATTTCATGGAAAGTAGTTTTCAATGACTCATCACTTGCTAGAACTTTAATAGATTGTTATTTCTGGTCACCCGACTCCGGAATTGCTGTCGGCGGTTATAACACCTCAATGTTCACAAATGGTAATGCAGTAGTATTAAGAACTACGGATGGGGGATTGAGCTGGCAGAGAGTTCATAAAACTACACGGACCGGTGAATGGTGCTGGAAAATATCTTTCATCTCGAGAAGTACGGGATTTATCAGTATTGAAAGAGAGGCTGGGTTTGCGTACATACTTAAGACGACAAATAACGGACTTAACTGGAGCGACATTCCTTTCAGAGAATATGATGAAGAAGGGATCGGATTTGTAAATGAAAATACCGGATGGGTCGGTGGCTGGTCGGGACCAACTTATCAAACTACGAATGGAGGCGCGAACTGGCAGCTGGCAGGATGGGGAACAAATATGAACAGGTTCAGATTTTTGAGTGATACACTTGCTTATGCGGTAGGCGACAGGGTCTATAAATATTCAAGAGGTCCGGTCGGGATAAATTTAGTTTCGAATGAAATCCCTAATTCAATAAAACTATTTCAGAACTATCCTAACCCTTTTAATCCTGCTACAAGAATTAAATTTGATCTTTCAACGGATTCAGATAACGGTGAACAGCAGGTTAAATTGATTGTATATGATGTCACCGGAAAAAATGTGGAGGAACTCATTAACGAAAAACTATTGCCTGGTAGTTATGAAGTGAACTTCATCGGAAACAGTTATCCCAGTGGAATTTATTTTTATAAACTTATTGTGAATGGATATGACTCCAATGAAAAAAATATTTTTATTAACACAAAAAGAATGATACTATTAAAGTAAATTTTACAGTGACTTCATTGCACCATTTGTACTTTATTCTTTCAACAACTTCTTCAAAACTATTCTGCCCATCTATTAAAAATTCTTTTCTCAGGATGTTCCGTGACAACTTTTCTTCAGTATCAATTTCGAAAACTTTATGATTTATCATCTGGTAAATATCAAAAAAAGATTGCTCATAATGATGGCATTGTAATTGTTAAATATTAAAGAAATTGATAAGTAAAAAAGAATTCATAGGAATCAATTATAAAAAAATAATTTGATTTCAAGAGAAACTTTAAGTAAATTTACTATCTTATTTACATAACATAATGTTAAACCCCCCAAATTGTATTCAAAATTTAAAAAAGGAGAACAATTAAAACAATTTTGAAAATTAAACTTAATCATACGCCATGATAAAATATATCAGACCTTTCATTTTCACATTAATAATGCTTTTCATTTTATCTCCTCACTTTGTTCAATCCCAATACGTCTGGCAAAATCCACTTCCGACTGGAAATTTTGTAAGGGATATACATGCATTTGATGATAGTCGAGCGATCGCAGTTGGATACCCTGAATCTATCATGAAAACAACAGATGGAGGAAATAATTGGGAATATAACGAGCTTGTAGGAGGGCTTGCGGTTCAGCTTGCTTCAGTACACTTTTTAAATGATACAGCCGGTTATACTTGTGGAGACTTT
>JBDTLQ010000337.1:0-4031 GCA_039934715.1 Ignavibacteria bacterium
GTTGTAACTCTGAACGCAGAACCGTCGGGCAGATCAAATTGCCTTTGAACCAAACCTTTACCGAATGTAGTTTCACCAATAATAAGTCCCCTGTCCCAGTCCTGAATTGCACCTGAAACGATCTCACTTGCAGAAGCCGAGCCTCCGTTAACTAATACTATCAAAGGAATATCAGTATACTTTCCGCCTTCTGAAATATATTCTTCATTGAAATCATTGATACGGCTTTTCGTATAAACGATCTTGTTTCCTTTCGGAATGAATTCGCTAGCCATCTTAAATGCCTGGTCAAGATATCCGCCCGGATCTCCTCTGAGATCGAGAATAACTTTCTTCATTCCCTGATTTTTCAGATCACCCATTGCCTTGATGAATTCATCATAAGTAGTCGCCGCAAATCTTGATACTTTAATATAGCCTATATCATCATTGTGCATGAATGAAGCATCCACACTATAAATTGGGATCTTATCTCTAACAATTTCAAAATCAAGCGGCTGATTCATCCCGGATCTGACTATTGTCACATTTACCTTTGTCCCTTTGGGGCCTTTCAATTTTTTCGGGACATCATCTCTCGCAATCTTAACCGAGCTTTGTCCGTCGATCTTAATTATCTTATCGCCGGCAAGAATACCCAGCTTTTCTGAAGGACCTCCGCTGATCGGAGAAACAATTGTAAGAGTATCATTAACTATATCGAACTCCACACCTATTCCTTCGAAGCTTCCCTGGAAATCTTCATTCACTCTTTTCAACTGTTCTGCACTTATATATACCGAATGAGGATCGAGTCCGTCAAGCATGCCTTTGATCGCGTCTTCAGTGAGCTTTTGCGAATCCACATCATCTACATAATATCTGCTTGTTACCTCAAGAGCATCATTAAACTTTTTCACTTGCGATGTAATTTTATCATCGGACACGGCGTTCTGGATCTTCATTCCGACAAAAATTCCTAAAGCGATCAGTATGATCGAAATAGGAATAAGAATTTTTTTGCTCATCTCTGTTATTTAAATTTTATTTTTATAAAAATACACTATTAACTTTAGATAAGAAATACTAATGTAGTTAATAATGTTCCTTTCCGCAATGTTTGACAATGATTTGTATCTTGTATACATTTCATTTCCTTCTCCGCAATACGCTTGATCGAGGTAATAAGTTGAAACAAATAAAAAATTATTTTTACGGTAATCTTTTTAAAATTATAAGTGTTGAACAAGCTAACAAGAATATTTAACCTACTCCCTTCTGAGGTTAAAACTCAAATTTTTTAAATAATTTTGTATTGACTTAACGGATTAAAATAATCATTATTGAAGAAATTTTTCGGGAGGATAATGATAGAACGTTTACTAAGTTAAGTCAAATTATAAAGTAAACCCAATCCACATAATGAAATCTTTAAAAACCAATGTAATCCTTATAGCATTAATATCCCTGATTGCTGTACAGGATGGATTTTCACAGGGAAGCGGAAATAAATATGCAGGCGAGTTTCTTTCAATAGGAGTAGGCGGAAGACCCAAGGGAATGGGAGGCGCTTATGTTGCACTCGTTAATGACGTAACTGCCGGATACTGGAATCCCGGTTCACTCTCGAAAATAGACTACCCACAGTTTTCCCTGATGCACGACGCACAGTTCGGTAATCTTGTTAACTATGATTACGGAGCAGTCGGAATTCCATTTGGAAAGAATTCTTCTTTAGGAATAAGTCTTATCAGAATGGGAGTTGATGACATCGCCGATACACGCAATGCACTTATCGATCTTAATGGGAACGGAGTGCTTGATGACGGTGAACGTCTTGATCCTTCAAAGATCACTTACTTTAATGCTGCTGATTATGCTGTGTATCTTACCTATGCAAAAAGAACTTCAGATAAATTTACCTACGGTGCTAATCTAAAGATCATCAGAAGAAATCTTGCTGAAGAAGGTGCATGGGGTCTTGGCTTTGACGTTGGTGCTTCTTACAATCCCTTCGGCAGCTTTTATCTCGGTGCAAACCTGATGGACCTAACAACAACTTATCTTTCATGGTCAACCGGAAAGAAGGAAGTTATAACACCTACTGCAAAATTAGGTACTGCCTATCAGATAGAATTTCTTAAAGGAACATTAACACCCGCTGTAGATTTTGATGTGAGATTTGAAAACAGAAGATCGAGCGCTAATGCTAATCTCGGTCCTGTCAGCTTTGATATGCATGCCGGAGTCGAATACTCTTTCAGGAATCTTATCAGCCTAAGAACAGGTTACAGTGATCTTGGAAATCTTACACTCGGGGCAGGCGTGAAATTACCGAAAATCAATATTGATTATTCATTTTCAAAATTTGACGGACTCGAAGAACTCGGGAGCAGTCACCTGATCTCTTTGACATTTACTTTAGAAGACGAAAAATTTCAGAGGAAATAAAAATTTTATTTTCATAAATACAAAAGAACCTTGTTAAAATTTTTAGCAAGGTTTTTTTTATTCCTTATATTAGTTAAGTAACAAAGATATGAAAAACAAAACAGGTATCGCAATTCATGGAGGCGCCGGGACTATACTTCGCTCTCTTATGACCCCAGAAAAAGAAGCTTCTTACATGAACGCGCTTGAAGAAGCCTTAATGGAAGGATGGAAATTCCTGACTGAAAATAAAAGCGCAGTAGATGCAGTTGAAAGAGCTGTTGAAGTGCTTGAGAACAATGCACTCTTCAACGCCGGCAAAGGATCTGTATTCACCAATGAAGGCAATATCAAAATGGATGCATCAATAATGGATGGAAAGGATCTGAGAGCCGGATGCGTATCCCACATCAGCAATATAAAAAATCCTATTGTGCTTGCAAGAAAAGTAATGGATGATTCGGAATTTGTATATCTGAATGGGAAGGGAGCTGAGGAGTTCGCGAAAAAAATGGGTCTTCAATTTGAAAGTGATGAATATTTTTTTAATGAATTCCGGTATTCACAATATTTAAAGGCGCTTGAAGAAGATAAGGTTCAGCTTGATCATTCACATGAAGGCGGGAAAACAAATTCACATACAGGTACTGTCGGAGCGGTCGCGCTCGATGTAAAAGGAAATTTAGCTGCGGCAACTTCCACAGGCGGAATGACGAATATGAAATACGGAAGGATTGGTGACAGTCCTCTCATAGGGGCCGGAACCTATGCCAACAATAAAACATGTGCTGTCTCCTGTACAGGTCACGGAGAATATTTTATCCGGACTGTTGCGGCGTATGATGTTTCAGCTTTAATGGATTATAAAGGATTGACTCTTAATAATGCAGCTGATATTGTTGTAAACAAAAAACTACACACAATGAACGGCGAAGGCGGACTCATTGCTATTGATAATAAAGGCAATATAACGATGCCTTTCAACTCTGAAGGAATGTACAGGGCCTTTATCAAAAGCGGCGCTGCAGCTGAAGTAAGAATTTATAAAGAATAAAATGTCTGAATTAGGATTGTCTGAGTTAGGATTCGTAGTATTATAGGATTAGAACTTTTAAAAAAAATTGTCTGCATTCGTAGGATTATCGGATTAATAGGATTAGAACTGTTAAAGAAATTTTCTGCATTAGATTGTACGAATTCCCGCCGCAGTTGGTGCTCCAAAAGTTTGCAAGTGCAGATTCTAAGAATAACAATAATTAATTACAAACCTCCACGAAGCGGTGGATTCCCTTTGGGCAACAACGACAAATCCATCATATTGGTTTAAATCTTTGGTTTAGTTCTTGCCACTTTTAACTCCATCTAAAGTAACGACTTATTCTCAATTGCAAACTTAATCAGACTATGTGTTCCTTTCAGATTTAGCTTGTCGGTAATATTCGATCTGTGATTCTGAACAGTCTTAAAGTTGATGAATATTTCATCTCCGATTTCTTTACTCGTTTTACCTTCGGCAAGTAATCTCAAAATATTCAGTTCGGTTTTTGTAAGCGAGCTTAATGCCGGTTTATTGCTTTCAAGGCGTTTCATTTTATCCCTGCGGTTTACAAGGAAGTCCGATA
>JBDTLQ010000338.1:0-4028 GCA_039934715.1 Ignavibacteria bacterium
ATAACATCATGTTCGTGTGTCTCGAGCTCGTTTATGTTTATCATTTAGTTACTCGTTTATTCGTTACTTGTTATTTGTTACTAGTTGCTCGTTATTCGTTGTTTGTAACGAGTAACGAGTAACGATCAACGAGTAACTAGTAACTATCTTTTAAGATTTTTATAATAATTTATAAATCCATTAATTAATTTTTTACAATCAATTATCAATTTCAAGTTTTCATCAAGTTCTTCTTCAGTGATATAATTTTGATCAAAAGATAAATATAACTGTGTTTCCAATTCATAAAGTGAACCTCTTGATATATGAAAAAAATGAATAGAATCTTTTGTGTGACTTCTTCCACATCCTTCTGCAATGTTTGATGGAATTGAAACCACAGATCTTCTAATCTGATTTGTTAATCCGTATTGTTCATCCTTAGGAAATTTTTTAGTCAAAGAATAAATGCAGCTTGTTAACTTTCTGCATTTTTTCCAAACGTCCAGGCTTATGTAAGACTTAGAATCCTCTATCATCATCGCTACTTGTTATTAGTTAATCGTTAATTCGTATTGTTTTAAATAAACAAAACTGTATCAATCAACAATTTAAAAATTAACAATTTAACAAACAACGAGCAACAAGCAACGAGTAACCAACAACTAACAACAACAACTACCACGTATTATAGTCATGAATGATTCCCATTGAAACAAGACGGACATATACGTCAGCCAATCCCACCGCGAATAAGCTCAGCCATGCAAACAGCTGATGCCGTTCATTCAGGAAAGTTACTTTCTTCCATGCTCCGTATCTGACCTTGGAACAGGAGAAGCAATCCATTCCGCCGCCGACTAAGTGTCTAAAGGAATGACATCCAAAAGTATAACAGGCAAGCAGTGTTGGAGTGATCAAAAGTATAATAGTACCGACGCCAATACCGAATTTTCCTTTGTAGAAAAATGCCTCGTAAGCATCGTAGTATAAAATGAAAATAAAAATAATTGCAAAGTAAAGAGTAAACCTGTGGAGGTTTTGAAAAATCAATAAGCCGGTTTCACCTTTATAGTTCTTTTGGTGAATTGCTCCGACCGCACATGCAGGAGGTGTCCATGTGAATGCTCTGTAATATGCTTTGCGGTAATAGTAACAGGTCAAACGGAATGCACCGGGAAAAATTAAAATAAGAATTGCAGGTGAGGCAGGAAGCAAAAAGAAATCCGGCCACCATGTAGGCCATGAACCAAACCATGCATGAGACAAAGGTGCACCTCCTGCTACACCTTCTTTAACAAACAACAAGGGTGAATAAAAAGGAGAGAGGTACGGGTCAGAATAATAATATGCTCCCTGCATTCCCGCCCACGCTGAGTAAACAACAAATGCTCCTAATCCAACCAAAACAGATATTGGCTGGATCCACCAATTATCGGTCCGGTATGTTAATCGTGCAGTATTGTCCATTTAGTTAAAAGTTAAAAGTTAAAAAGTTGAAAGTCCGCCGATGTGGCGAAAAAAATCTAAGATCATTTTAAATCGTAAATCCAACATCTAAAATCCCAAATTCAAAATCATTCTCCCATTTTACCTATCGCTTTGTAAAGTGAAAGTTTTTTTTCATTGCTTTCCAATCCATTGTCATACGAACTCTTAAGGTCCATGTAAGCAAGGATGGCGTCAAGTTTTCTCCCTTCCTTCACCGCGATCATTCCAAGGTAATAATGCAGATCGGAATTAGATGGAGTATACCCGGTAAGATACAGTTCTTTTTCGTAAGCTCGCGTAAGATACTTTTTTGCCTGTCTGGTATTTTTATATTTTTCATAATAAATTTTGCCAAGCTTTATATAAGCGTCCGTATAACTTGAGTCTTTTTTTATAAGGTCATTATATATCATCACTGATTTTTTATAATCATTCATCTCATCATAAAGATTCGCTATCTGATAATAGATATAGTACTGGCTCGTATCCTGTGACAGCATCTTTTCATAGAACTGGATCGCCTTCTTATATTCTTTTGAAGTTGAATATGCCGAGGCGAGGTTTGATGAAAGGAGATTTAAAAGACTGTCGGAATCAAATTTTTGTCTTATGTCCTTATATAATGTTTCAGCTTTTCCAAAATTGTCAGTCAGCACATACATATCAAGCAGATCCTGATAAACAATGAATGTATCCGGCTTCAGCTCAAGACATTTATCATAATACTTTTCAGCCTTCAGAAGATTGGAATGGTTAATTGAATCCTGTCTCACAATAAATGTATCTATTGTTTTCATTGAATCCTTTTGCTTTGAATAATACCAGTCATAAGACAGCTGTGACTTCAGGCTCGAGGCGAGCTTGTAGTTTGTATTAAACAAACTCTCTTCTTTTTTTAACCGGAGCTCTTCGTTGTTTTCAAAGTTAGTTGTCTCCGCAAGGAAAACAAGTTTTTTGTAACCATTAATAGCAACTGCAAAATTCAGGTTGCCATAACCGATGTATGTGTATGATGTAACTCCGATCACTTCACCTTTATTATTAAAAAGAGCACCACCGCTGTTGCCCGGTGATATAGCTGCTGTGATCTGTATCACTTTGTCAAAGATCTTCTCTTTATTCTCACCGGTCTGCGGGTCCTGAAAATTTACCTTCTCCTTATCCCTCACAGCCGCAACAATTCCCGATGAGATAGTATATTCAAATCCCAGGGGACTTCCGATCGCAAAGACCTCCTGACCTGCTTTTACATCATCCGAGTTGCCGAGCTTAACCGTTGGAAATTTTTTATCTCCCGCGTCTGAAATCTTTATTAATGCAAAATCATTTGACTCATCGGTAAGTATAAGATCGGCATTGTAAAAGGTGCCGTCACTTGTCTTCACAAGAAGACTGTCAATTCTTTCAACGACATGATAGTTAGTTCCTATCAATCCGTCCTCAGAGATTATGAATCCGCTGCCGTTCAGAACGGTCGTATCTGTATAGGAATAGGTAAGGTAAGAGTAGTAATTCTTATCGTTCATCCAGATCGATATCAATGCAGGCTTATATTGCTCAATGATCTGCTCCGCGTTCAGATCGTCATTAGGTTTATCGGAAAGGATTTTCTCCGCCGGATTCTGTGAATAAGATTCATTTATATTTACTGTTATTATAAAAAGTATTATCCAAAAAATTCTTTTCAATGTCTTATGCTGCCTTTCATGATTTTTATCATTAATTTAAAATGTATCACGTCAGACGTCAAACGTCAACGTCAATCGTCAGACGGTTACTCCATACACACTCTACACTCACTACTCCAAACTCATCACTCCACATTTTACTTCCCTTTCCATTCTGCTTTCCTTTTTTCTACGAACGCTTTCATTCCTTCAAACTTATCTTCGCTGGCAAACAGCAGGTAAAAATTCTTCCTTTCAAATTCAAGTCCGGCTTCAATGGTAGAGTCGAAGGATTTCAATATCGACTCCTTTGCAAGCTGAACCGCAATCGTAGGTTTGGAAGCAATGTCCTTTGCCAGCTCTGTAGCTTCGTCAAGATAAAGATCATTATCAACAACTTTCGTAACGAGTCCCGCATTAAACATTTCTTTAGCCGTGTACATTTTTCCCGTGAGTATTACTTCCATCGCGCGTGCCTTACCTATCGCCTTTGTCATACGCTGAGTTCCTCCCGCTCCGGGAATTACACCAAGATTAATTTCCGGTTGTCCGAATTTGGCGCTTTCAGCTGCAACGATCATATCACATGTCATTGCAAGCTCGCATCCGCCGCCGAGAGCGAAGCCGCTTACAGCGGCAATTACCGGCTTCTTAATTTTTCTGATCCGGTCCCATCTAGCGAACTGGTCTCTCAGCAGCATATCGATCGCACCCGCATCTGCCATTTCCTTTATATCCGCACCTGCAGCAAAAGCCTTTGAATTGCCGGTCAAAACCATGCATCCGATCTCCTTATCTTTATCAAAAGCTTCGAGAGTTTCTACAACTTCCTTCATCAATTCGACATTAAGAGCGTTCAAGACATCGGGCCTGTTAAGCTGGATCAAACCT
>JBDTLQ010000339.1:0-4027 GCA_039934715.1 Ignavibacteria bacterium
AGCGCAAATCTCTTTTGAATTTTATTTTACTCTCCCGGTAAATAATAAAATCTTCGGTATCAATATTATTATTATCTTTCAATGCGCCGATCGTATAGATGTCATTTTCGTAATTAATTACACCCAAAACTTTTCCGTCATAAAAAGAAATTGATACAAGTGAATTTTCAATTCCCGAGATCTTGCCATGATAGGATAACACAATATTTCTAAGATCGACTTCCTTTTCACCGCGTGCAGATCTCTCAATTATTTTTGCATCAGGGGTAAGAATCTCAAATCTTTCAAGATCCGCATAAATATTCTGACCTTCTGAAACAGGAATGGTCACGGTGATCCTGTAATCTTTCTGAGTAAATATTGAATTGAATAACTCTTTATCAATATTTAAGATCACGGCATCATCGACTGATTTTTTATATGCTTCATCATTGCTGACTGTTTTTGCATGGTTTATTTTAAAAACATTATAGCTGTTGTCCTGGGAATAAGACGTGTTAATTATGAGAAAAAGCAGACAAAGTATTATTGGTTTCATTTTGGTGTGAGTTAAAAAATTTTAATAAAAAAGTAGGAATTAAATTAATCCCTACCTTTAACTAAAAAAAATTGGTTTATTTATTATCTCTTAATTTTTACTGCATATTAGGATCAATATCACAGGTGAATTTCAGATTTGCCTGAGGTACTTCAGGATCATTTGAGAAAACTACAATATGCTTCTCCTGATGTCCTGTTCTGCCTTGTGTATTGAATGTAACTTTGATCTCACCGCTTTCACCTTTTGCATACTCATTCTTACCGTCAGTTGTAGCACCTGTGCAGCCGCATGATGGCTGAACTTTTTCTATAATTAAAGGAGACTTTCCTTTATTAGTGAATTTATAAGTGTACTCGAGCTGAGGTCCCTGAGGTACTGTTCCGAAATCATGAGATTCTTCATCGAACAACAATTTCGACGAGCTTATAGAAGCCGCGATCTTGGAATTATTCGTTAAGAAAAACATTACAGCTGAAATTACCAGCATTCCCAGTATGAAGTAGCTGGTCTTAGCCGCTTTTGATTGGATAAAATTTTTCATTGTTGATTCTCCTTGATGATTATTATTTTTGATTTAATATAAATTATTATTGTGGCAATTAAAAGTAGAATGTCTTCAATTATTCTTGATAAAATATCACTCTTTTGTCCGACTGTTTCAAGTGAAAAACATCCGCAGCTTATGTCCAGTCCTCTGGCGTACGCTTGTGTGAGGGCAATTATAAAAACAACCAGCAGCACAAGAAATATAAATGAACTTCCCCGTTTGAAAATTCCAAGTATCAGAAGTAACCCCGAGATCAGCTCAAGGTAAGGAATGACGATCGCAAATATATTTATGAACACATCAGGGAGAAACTTATAGTTAAAAATTGCTTTAGAGAATTCCTCCTGATTCATTAGCTTTTCCATAGATGCATATACAAATAAACCACCGACAATTAGTCTCAGTACAAAAAGTAAATACTTATTTGATAAAAAACTCATATAAAATTATTTTTCCGCAGGATAGCCCAGCTTTGTCCATTCCTTATAACCGCCCAGATATATTTTAATGTCGTTATATCCTGCTTTCGCCATCTCATATGCATTGTCAATGCTTATCTCGCATGAGTCGCTGCTGCAATACGAAACCAGCATCTGTTCCTTATTAAGGTCTTTCATGATCTGCTGCTTCTGTTCTATGGTTTTATCCTTGAACTCTTTATATGAAATATTGATCGCTCCCTTGATACGTCCTTCTTTAAACTCGAAATCTTCCCTGCCATCAATGAACTTTACATTGTCATCAAAAAGTTGTTTTGCAACCTCAACAGGAATGTTCACAGGTTCATAGAATCCTGCCTTGTTCAGCTTGCCTCTTTTTTTAATATCAAAACCATTATTCACTCCGGCCGAATCGATCACGTACCTGCTGCTGTCATCCCTTATTAAAGCGATTCCCCTGGGGCTGATGAAATTTGCAATGAGCCCGGTAACCAGCGCTGCCGTGAAAATGATAAAAACTTCTTTTATTGTCTTGTTCAAATTAAAAATTGATTACCGGTTACATTAGAAAATAGCAAAAACATTTATTGAAATAAACTATTTTCGCTCATCACTTTTCTTTTTCCCGTTATGCCGAGATGCTTGTAAGCAATGTTTGTTGCCTCTCTTCCCTTTGGAGTTCTTTTTATAAATCCTTCGATCATCAAAAAAGGTTCATATACATCTTCGATCGTTCCGGGATCTTCTCCTATTGAGGCAGCAATGGTTGAAAGTCCTACCGGACCGCCGTTGTATTTCAAAATAATTGTTTCAAGAATTTTTTTATCCATCTTATCGAGTCCGAACTCATCAACATCAAGTGACTTTAGAGCATAATCAGCGATCTCTTTTGTAATACTGCCGTCACCTTTTACGATCGCAAAGTCGCGTGTCCTTCTCAATAAACGGTTCGCGATCCTTGGTGTCGCCCTGCTTCTTTTCGCTATCTCATTCGCGCCTTCATCGGAGATCTTCAGTTTCATTATCTTCGCGGAGCGCTTGACTATTTCTATGAGATGTCCCGTCACGTAATAATCCAGATGACAGTTGATCCCGAACCTGTCCAGCATCGGTGAAGAAAGCAGTCCCTGTCTCGTTGTAGCGCCTATCAGTGTAAATCTTTCAAGCTTTATCGGAATGCTCCTTGCAGCCGGACCCTGATCGATCATGATATCAAGCTTGTACTCTTCCATCGCGGAGTAAAGAAATTCTTCTACAACTTTCGGTATCCTGTGTATCTCATCTATGAAAAGTATCTCTCCGTTTTTTAATTTAGTAAGCATACCTGCCAGATCGCCGGGCTTTTCGATTATTGGCCCCGAGGTTGTAATAATATTTGTATTAAGCTCATTCGCTATGATGTTTGCCAGAGTGGTCTTTCCAAGTCCGGGCGGTCCGGTGAAAAGGATATGATCAAGGGACTCATTGAGCCTCTTTGTGCTTTCAATGAATATTTTCAAATTATCCTTTACCTTGTCCTGCCCTATGAATTCTCCGAACTTTTTCGGACGTATCATTGAAGTAAAATCGCTGTCCGCTACAGGATCATCATCAAAGTTATCTCTTGAAAGTATGTTTACTTTACTTTTCATTTTTGTAAAAATAATGTTAATTTATAACACAAACAATTTTATAAACATATGGTAGACCTTAAACCAAAAGATTCTCCTATGGTAAAGCAGATCAGCTTTATCATTGTAGTACGAAGAGTAAAAACTCTGGCAATTGCGATAATTGTCGGGATTGTCGCAATTTATCTGGTGGGTTTATTTGTAGTGAATGCTAATGTAAAAGAAAATTTTGAGATCATAAATCTGCTGACGCTCATTCTTCTGATAATTTTGGTACCGGGTGCCGTATTTCTGAGGAAGACCTTGCTCAAAAAAGTTACCATGCAGAATTTTCAAAACAATTATTTCAGTGCTCACATAATTCCTTTTGCTGTAATTGATTTCGGGTCTCTGTTTTGTATCACAACAAATCTTTTTGTTAACGGAAATATTCTGTATGCATCAATTGGTCTGGTGATCGCTATCGCGGGTTTTATCGCTTGTTTTCCCAAAGAGGAGGATTTTGAAAATTTAAGATCAGATGTATAGAATATATTAATTCTGCTTTACCAGAAATAAATATTTCAGCAATACTACCAGTGTAAATCCGTCCTTAATTGTTCCGTCACTGATCATAACTTTTATTTCATCTTTTGTAAACCATCTTGCTTCGAGAATTTCATTTTCGTCTAGCTCCGATGTTACCTGTTCAACATTTTTCGCATAGTAACAGTGAAAGATCTGATTGCTTGAACCGATAGAGGCGTAATGATTTCCAATATATCCCAGGTCTTCCTTTTTTACAGTGCACCCTGCTTCCTCCTTTAATTCCTCGATCACACAATCAGCAGGGTCGATTCCCGGAGGAATTGTCCCCGCGGGAATTTCCCAGCTGTTGTAATCACTTATG
>JBDTLQ010000340.1:0-4004 GCA_039934715.1 Ignavibacteria bacterium
AGTATAGCAATGAGGTATACTTTGTGATAAAAGCAACCCATATTATATTGATCCAGGAAAAAAAACCACCAGGCTGTATATTTATTAATTTTAAGGGAGTAAAAATGAACAGAAAAAATTTATTGATGATGCCAATCTTGTTGTTATCATTTGTCTTTATGAATTGTAATAAGGACACCGCAACAAAGGAAGGCGCTACAGATAAGACTAAAGTAGTTGATACAGTTAAAAAGACAACTCAGAATATTGAAAACAAAGATGCAATAGTAAACAGGATCTCAGAATACAGATCTGCAGGAGAAAAAAAGCTTGTTGATAATTCTTTTAAGAAAAAGACTGTCACCTTAAAAACATCAACTGCTGATGAAGATACAAAGCAGAAATGGGAAAAACTGGATGCTTATTATGATGGTGATAAGCTGGTGAGGCTACAGACATACCCACATAGTGGTATCAGTGACAGAACAGAAGAATTTTATATAATGGATGGAAAATTAGTATTCGCCTTTATTCAGGACAAAGGGCCAAAGCAAGAAGGCAAAGATACCGGTGAGCCGGGAAAAGAATTCTATTTTGATAATAGCAAGCTTATCAAATACGTGAATACCAGCGGCGAAAAAGCAAAAGATGAAACTGCTGAAATGAAAATGTACGAATCAAAACTTCCGATCGAGGCAGACGAACTGATGGAAATTCTAAAGAGTGCAGGTAAATAATAATTTCATATATGATTTAAGAAATCCTGAACGAGAAGTTTAATAAAGTTGTAAGGTTATAAAGTTTTAAAGTTGACAAATTAAATAGCCTGGTTTCTTTACAAACTTTACAAACTTACAACTTTACAAAACTTAACTTAGTCACGGTCTTTTCTTCATCACAAACGCAGAAGAATTATTTTGTGTGATCACCAGGTCAGCTAAATTTACAACATTGTTTCCGTTTATGTCGGAAGGAACATAGCCTGTTAAAAAAATTGTGCCATCGTTGAATACTTTTATCAGATCCGCAAGATTAACAAGTCCGTCCTGATTCGGATCACCGCTGAAGATCGCATATCTCACCGGAGATGTATCTACTAATTTTAAATTATTTCCATATGCCTTTGTGGCTGCCGTTGAGAAATTGTAAGCAAGAAAGTTTGAAGAAAACGAGTTTCCCGAACTGCTCCACGTCTCAATAGAGTTTCTTTGTTTTATTACCAGGTAATAGCTTGTTCCGTTGACTGCATTAGGGAAATTGAATGTTGCAGAGCCTGACGGATCCAGTTTTGATTTTGAAGAATCAACTATCGCATACGGAAAAGCTGAATTTCTTAAATAAGCTCTTGCAGTATCACTGACCATTACATTAAGAGTAGAATCATAAAACCCCTGTATGAAAGCTGTTATATTCATTATATAAGCTGAGCTGCCGCACATCGTTCCGCCGCCGGTATAAGTGCCGTTGATGTTTATCTTATCAGCGCAGACATCTGCACCCGGCTGGATTATCAGACCTGTTCCGGATCCGTAATCAATTGTACTCTGGCTGAATGATATGGAAATATTTATTGATAATAAAATTGCAAGACAAATTATAGTTTTCATTTTTGACTATGATTAAAATGATTAAATGATTTCTATGATGTAAAAACTTTTAAGCCTTATTTAATGCAACACAAAATGCAATAGAGGGTGGTCTTAGATTTCATTTATTTTCTCCTTCTATGACTTCAGTCATTTTATTGTTTTCTAATTTTTCTAATTTACTCACCAATTTACTTTGTGTTTGCTCTAAATTTGTTAATCTTTGCTCCATATCATTCTTATTATTCTTAAGTTCAATATTTTCCTGTCCTACCGTTTTGCATGTAACTTTTAAGTTCTCATTTTCAACTTTTAAGTTTTCACTTTCAACTTTTAACTCTTGAATAGCCTTCACCATTACAGGCAAAAGATTCCCATAAGTCGCTTCGAGCTTTTCAGGGTTATCCTTCAGCACTAGATTAAGAAATTCAGCATTTTCTGTTGTCTGCACCTCATCAAGCTCCTGCGCTATGAATCCCGCTGTCGGTATATCTTTCATTTTACTTCCGTCTGAAATGTTATTATCATACCATTCACGTTTGTCCCAATTGAAAAGACGCGGCTTTATTTTCATAATGAAATCTATTCCGAGAGAAAGATCTTTAATATTTGTTTTATCTCTTGCATCGGATAAGCTGGTGATAGTTGTTACATTGCAGCGAAGCGATGTGATCTGGTTGTTGCCAAGTGTGATCTGGTTATCAAAAGAAGTACTACTTGGCTGTGAATTAAACCCAATACATGTGACATTGGAGCCATCATACAGTGTAGAACCTGCTTCATATCCTAAAGCTGTATTGTTTCTGCCAATATAAGGAATATAAGATGGAGAGGAATTATATAGAGCATGCCATCCCACTGCTGTATTATTAATGCCTGACCATCCTTGTGGTGTAGTCGTAGTAGAATATAAAGCCCCCTGTCCCAGAGCTGTATTTGATGTCCCAGTGGTATTTGAATATAAAGAAAGATTTCCAACCGCTGTGTTATCAGAGCCGGTGGTGTTGTTAAATAAAGACTGCATTCCTATTGCTGTGTTTGAATTGCCCGAGTTAGAAAATAAAGACTGCAATCCCACTGCTGTATTGTAATAGCCAGTTGTATTAGCATATAATGAATAGGTTCCTACAGCAGTGTTAAAAACTCCTGTTGTAAGATTAGTCAGAGCTGAGTACCCAATTCCTGTATTACTGGAGCCTGTAGTATTAGAATATAAAGAACGCCATCCTAAAGCTGTATTATAACGTCCCGTGATGTTGGAATATAATGAACTGAAACCCAAACATGTATTTTCTGATCCGACTGTGTTGGAAAATAAAGATGCAAATCCTATTGCTGCATTTTCATAACCTGTAGTATTGGAATATAAAGAAACGTGTCCCAAAGCTGTATTAGAATATCCCGTTGTGTTGAAATATGAGGAACCCGATCCCACTGCCGTGTTTTTATAACCGGTGGTGTTAGAGTACAATGAAATTTGACCCAATGCTGTATTATACGTTCCTGTAGTATTTGAAAATAAAGCGCTCGTTCCCATAGCTGTGTTATTTGTACCTGTCATAATAAAATTACCCGAATTGATACCTAAGAAAGTATTACTCGTCCCGAAGTTATGCAAAAATCTATCCGTCCCTTTAAATAAAACACCAAGAGTTGAGCTTGTTGTGTTTTCAAGGCGAAGAGACCTGAGTATATTCACCTGACCAGTTGTTTGGCTCAAAGTCAGAAAATTACTTGATGCATCTTTGATTGTAAAGACACCGTTTGTGCCGAGCGTGTTGGTGATGTTCTGTGAAAAAACATTTGCTGAAACAAGAAAGCTTAAAGCAATAAATAAAATTTTCATTTTTGTTCTCCTTTTTTGACTTCGGTAATTTTCTTTTCTTTTAATTTATACTTTTCGAATTCAGTGATTAATTTATTTTGAGTTAGTTCTAATTCTAAAAACATTTTTTTCATATCTCTATTTTCGTTCTTAAGCTCAATGCTTTCAGTTTCTAATTTTCCATTTTTAATTATTAACTTTTCACTTTCAACTCTTAGCTTTTCACTTTCAACTTTTAACTTTTCACTTTCAAACTTCAACTCCTGTATCGCCTTCACCATCACCGGCAAAAGATTTCCGTATGTAGCTTCAAGCTTTTCGGGATTATCTTTCAAAACGAGATTCAGCCATTCAGCATTTTCCGTCGTCTGAACTTCATCAAGCTCCTGAGCTATAAATCCTGCAGTTGGCTCTTCCTTCATTTTACTTCCGTCGGATAAATTATTTTCGTACCATTCACGTTTATCCCAATTGAAAAGACGCGGTTTTATTTTCATAATAAAATCTATTCCGAGAGAAAGATCTTTAATATTTGTTTTATCTCTTGAATCAGATAAGCTGCTTATGCTTGTTACATTGCATCGCAGTGAAGTGATCTGGTTGTTGCCAAGTGT
>JBDTLQ010000341.1:0-4003 GCA_039934715.1 Ignavibacteria bacterium
CCTTGGTACATTAAAAATGCGCGGAGTGCTCGGAGATCTCGCTACATTTTATCATACAGGTTTAGGTACTTCCCGCTTTGCGATCATGATCTCGAATTTCGGCGGACAGATTAGTCCGACAGGAGATGTTACATTAGTCGGTGAAAGAAATGTTAACTCGTTCCAGAAATTTCCTCCTCCGACAAATTTTCAGCTTGGCTTCGCGATCGAACCATGGATGAACAAAAACAACCGCATCACTACAGCAATACAGCTTAACAGCCCGACCGATAACGCGGAGAATCTTAACTTCGGAGTGGAGTATTGTTATAAAAATTTTTTATATTTCAGAGGCGGATATAAGCTCAATGTAGATGCCGAGAATTTTTCCGGCGGAATAGGATTAAAGGTGCCGGTCTCTTTTGCTTATGCTGATTTTGATTATTCAATCGCGAATTATAAAGATCTTGGATTTGCACAGAGATTTTCATTGAACCTTTTATTTCCCAGCAAATAAAATTTTATAAAAATTTTAAAATGAAATATTATATAATAATAGTTTTCCTTTTTACTCTTCTAATTTACTCCTGTTCGGACAAAACAGATCTGTCACAATTCCCGATCACTAATAATGGCGGAACACCTGTTATCAATGAGACAACTTATGTTCAGCAATCGCCGACATGGAATCAGTTCAATCAACCCGCTGCAGTACTGGTGGGAAGAGAGCCTGTTGTATATGTTGCCGATACAAAGAACAACAGGGTTGTACAGCTCGATCTTTCAGGACTTGAGATTGGAAGTATTACGGTTCACAATCCCGTTGCCATCGCGCAGGATTATAATTTTGATTTACTGGTTATCGGTGATTCTGTTTTAAATATTTCCTTTGATACAATAAGTGTTGTTTACCGCATAAAGCTTGTTGAGATCGGCGGGATAATTTCAAATGCATCATTGCTGCCGATGATCGGAAGTAATTACGCAACTCCACTATCAGGAAGAAAAAGGAAATTCACAGGAATCGGAGTTTATGCAGATAACAGCTGCATTGTCACAAGGACCGGACCGGAAAATGCAAGTGTCATTGATCCGGATAACGCTTTGATAAAATTTACTGGAAGAAATTCATTGAACACAGTAACTGTGTTAAGCGGATTCCAGGTTGCGGGTAACGGAGTATACTCCATTGATCAGATGGCAGGGATCACAACCTTTAACAATGAACTCACTGATTTCATAATTACAAGAAACACACCCGACTTCGGCTTTAAGGTCGAATGGTTCTTATACGATAATGTAAAAGGTACTTACAATCCGAAATTCATTCCCGGGGACAATGTTGATATTCTGAATAAACAGCTGGGAACACCTGCAGGCATTACTGTTGACCCGAATAGAAATGTGTATGTAGTTGATAACTCAAAGGATTCACTTTATAAATTCACAAGTTTAGGAAAGTACAGGAAAGAATCTTTCGGTGGCACAGGTTCAGGTGCAAACCAGTTGATGAATCCAAAAGGAGTTTCATTCTTTAATAAAGTTTTATATATCGCGGACACAGGAAACAACAGGATAGTTCGGTATAAATTATCAACGGATCTGAACTGACTTGGCTAAGAAACAAAAAAAAACTCCAGCTAAAATTTCCAAACCACCTGCGGCTACAAAAGACAACCAGTTATACAATTACGGGCTGCTCGCTTTATTCACCGTCTTCATAATTTTATTCACAACATTCAAGATCACCGGCGATGATGATGTCTTCTGGCATCTTGCAACCGGAAGGTATATTGTTGAGACTCACCATGTTCCTTCAACCGACATATTCGGTTATGCAACGGAAGGACAGACATGGATGCCGTTTGAATGGGGCTGGGATGTTTTAACTTACGGCTTATACAACATCGGAGGGTATAACGCGCTTTCAGTATTCAGAACCATAATCTTCCTGCTGATATTTTTTATTTTCTTTTTGATATTGAGAAAATTTAAGATAAGCTATACGATCATATTTTTATTTTTCACTCTGCTTGCATTTGGTATAATGGACAGGCTCACTCCCCGCCCGCATATAATCTCTCTTTTATTTTTTGCGCTGCTGCTGTACATAATCATCACATATAAATATTTCAACAGGGATAATTATAAAATACTTTTCTTTATACCGCTGATATTTCTGATATGGGCTAACATGCATATGGGAATTATCGCAGGAATGTTTTTGCTGGGAATATTTGTAGTCTCTGAAGTTATAATCTATTTCAGACCCGGAAAATTTTCATCAAAGGAAATCCCCGCGTTACAAAAGAAAGATCTTGTAAGACTATTACTGATATTCGCAGCTTCGGTGATTGTAATGTTCATTAACCCGAACTCATTCGCGACTTATGTATACGCTTACGATCATACCAAGATGAAAATGCTCGAGACAATAAACGAATGGCGCTCGCCATTTGACGCGATGTTCGGCGGCGGTCTTGTCATTGATGTTTACAAAGTATTTTTGTTCGGTGGAATTCTGATATTATATTATGCTTTTAAAAAGAAGGACTTGTTCTCAGCTCTTGTGTTCATTGGTTTTGCGATCTATTCAGTCAGAGCGGTAAGATTTACTGTTGACTATCTGGTCATCATTACAATTTTTTTAGTGATAGCTGTAAATTTCATAATTCAGAATACAAAGAGTGAAGGATTGAAAAGATTCTTTGACACCGGTCAGGTTCCTAAACTGATCATGGGCGCATGTCTGATATTTTTCATAATAAATATCCCGAATGATAAACTATATCTTGATAATCTCAAGTATTACAGGGTTACGGGATTCGGGATCAATTCAGACTTTATACCGACACAGATGTTTGACTTTATGAAACAGAACAATATTCCAACCATCGGGCAGAAACCACTAAATCATTTTGGCAGCGGCGGATTTCTTATATGGAATTTTCCTGAGAGCAAAAATTTCATTGACAGCAGAAATCTTAATGACGATATCTTTAATGAATACAGCTCACTGATGTCAAAGAAACCCGGTTTTGAAAATAAGCTGAAGTCATTTGATTTTGATTACTCATTGTATCTTGCCCCGGATCTTGTAAGAGCACCAAACGAAATGGAGCAGACCATCATCTCATATTTCAGCCGGCATCCTGAGGAATGGAAGCTGGTTTTCTGGGATGATAAGTCATTTCTATTTGTCAAAAACTTGCCTAAGTTCAAAGAGATAATTGATAAGTACGAATATAAATATGTGACCCCGTACAATTTATTATACCAGAAAAATATTCTCGACAAAGCGATCAAAGATGATAATGAGCGTGTAAAAACTGAAATAAACCGTAAACTTTCTGAAGATCCTGAAGGTTTAATCATCAACAACATCAATAACACTTATTCAACCAAACTTTTAAAATAATCTTTAACAAACCCCATTAATAACTTACAATCTTATGAAAAAAATATTCCTTACACTTTGCATTCTTGCGGCCTTTTCGATTGCTAAATCACAAGTCCCGATCGCTTCAATCTGTATAAATAATTCAAACGGAATTCCTATTGATACCGGACAATTCAAAACCATAACTGGCGTCGTTACATGCGCGAATGAATTCGGCGGACCCTCTTATATACAGGATAATACCGGAGGGATCGGAGTTTTTTATACTGATATGTCAAACGCCATCTCCATCGGTGACAGTGTCATTGTAACAGCAAAGCTTTCACAATTCAATGGATTTACGGAGCTGGTATACTCTACATTCGGAGGAACACCTTCATTCCAGATAATTGATTCTGGTAAAACTTTTTCACCTGTCACGATCACTCTTTTACAGTTTAACGGGCAAACATGGAACGGTCACGAAGAATATGAAGGACGGCTTGTTCGCTTCAACGGCTTAACAATTACCGGTACAGGCACTTTCCAGGCTAACACAAATTATAATGTTGCCGATGCGTCAGGTACAAGCCAGCTGAGAATTGATAATAATTCAAAC
Organism: Ignavibacteria bacterium; assembly: GCA_039934715.1. GTDB lineage: Bacteria > Bacteroidota > Ignavibacteria > Tepidaquicellales > Tepidaquicellaceae > JAGPCH01. The sequence continues at coordinate 3,978 of JBDTLQ010000341.1, forward strand.
CTTGTCGGCACACTAATTCCAACAGG
>JBDTLQ010000342.1:0-3996 GCA_039934715.1 Ignavibacteria bacterium
AAAAAAAGAAAAACTGCGTGCAAGTCTCAGTCATAATAACGTGTCATAATTACGCGCGTTATCTTTCCCGTGCAATAAGAAGTGTCATAAATCAGACCATAGGCAAGGAGGAATTCGAAATAATTGTCGTCGATGACGCGAGCACGGATGAAACTCAGAAAGTAATGAGGACATACAACGGAAGGATCAAGCCGCTGAAGTTAAAGAACAATGTCGGACTTGCTGCGGCGCGTAATGAAGGAATAAAGGCGGCGCTCGGAAGATTCGTCGTAAATCTTGACGCGGATGATTATATAGATGAAAATCTTATACTTTTTGAAATGATGTTCCTCAATGCAAACCCTTCGTGGGACGCTGTTTCGTGTGATTATTTTCTTGTTGATGAAAATGAGAAACACATAGGAAGAATTTCAGGATCGGAAAAACCGATCGCTTGCGGGGTGATGTTCAGAACCGATCTTCTGCTGGGAATAGGATTGTATGATGAGAATTTTAAGATGAGAGAAGAAGAAGATCTGAGAATAAGATTTGAAAAGGATCACAACATTAAGAACATTGAAATACCTTTGTACCGTTACAGGAAGCATGACAACAATATGACGAACAACAAAAAAGGAATGGCGAAATATAAAAAGATACTGAGATCGAAGCACAATGTTAAAAAAAAGTAACAGGTATATTTCTTGAGCAATATTGCCTTTGTCGCTGCAAGGACCGGTTCGGAAAGAATGCCGGGAAAAGTTCTCACGGAACTTGCAGGGATCCCCTCTCTCGTACACATCTTTAATATTCTCAGAGCAACGAACAGCATAGATGATTTCGCGGTGCTGACCACTTCACTAAGTGAAGATGATGCGATCGAAGATATATGTAAAAGAAATTCGGTAAATGTTTTCAGAGGCTCCGTGCATGATGTTCTTGACAGATTCCGGATCGCTGCAGAGATATTAAAACCCGAAAGAATAATAAGAGTGACCGGGGATGATCCTCTGATGGATCCGGAGCTCATTGATAAAGTTGTGGATGAACATTGCGCCGGAGATTATGATTATTCTTCCAACATGGTGAACAGAACATATCCCAGGGGAATGGATACAGAAGTCATTGAATATAAAGCTCTTGAAAAAAGCTGGAGAACGACATCCGACAAGGACGACCGAGAGCATGTTACCCTTTATATCAGGAGACATCCGGAGCTGTTCAAAATTCACAGCGTGGAAAGTGAGGGAAAATCATACACAGATCTGAGGCTTTGCCTTGATACGGAAGAAGATTCGGAACTGATCACAAAAATTTATTCGGAACTATATAATGACCGGCCAATCAAGCTTGATGAGGTGATCGAACTTCTTGACAAAAACCCGGATCTAAAAAAAATAAATTCCGGTATCAAACAAAAACCTGTAAAGGGTCAGACATTTTAAATTTAAAATACTTTAAACACAATGATAGAGCTTCCGGATTTCGCAAAGACATATGATTATGAAAATTATTTTTATTTTACCTGTGACAATCAGAGAATAGGAAAATTGGTTGCGCATTATGAACTTTTCAAAATGACAAAGGATATTGAAGGTTCGATTGTAGAATGCGGCGTATTCAAAGGTGCATCGTTCCTGAGATTCGCGATGTACAGAAAATTGTTTGATGAAAATTCCAAAAGAAAAATTATCGGCTTTGATTCTTTCGCCGCATTTCCGCAGACAAATTATGAACCCGATATAAAAATGCGAATTGATTTTGTAGAGGAATGCGGGGAACAGAGTATCTCAACTTCGCAATTGATGGAGCTTCTCGAAAAAAAGGATTGCGCTGAATCTATTGAACTCGTAGCAGGCGATATTACAAACACCATTCCGGGATATGTTGAAAAAAATCCTGATCTGAAGATTTCAATGCTTAATCTTGACGCGGATGTTTATGAACCATCAGTAACGGTCCTTGAATATCTGTACCCCCGCATTGTTCCGGGCGGGATATTAATTCTTGATGACTACGGTGTATTTCCCGGTGAGACAAAAGCTGTTGATGATTATTTCAAAGATAAAAATGTTGACATCAGGAAATTTTCATATAGCATGACACCGAGCTATCTTATTAAAAATTAGTTAAATAGTTAAGTAGTTGAGTAGTTAAGTAGGTTGAGTAGTTGAGTAGGTTAAATAATTTTAGGAAAGTAACCAGTAAACAAATTGACACAATTAACAAATTAACTAATTAACCAATTAACCAATTAACCAATTAACACAATCAACCAATCAACAAGACATTGACCTTTCTGATCTGCGGACTCGGTTCAATAGGAAAAAGGCATCTAAGGATTTTGAAGAAGACGGGAGATCATAAATTCATCGCTCTTCGATCAGGCGGATCAGGATCCGGTAAAGCGGAAAATATTGATGTGGAAATAACTGACATTAAAAATATCACTGATCATAAGATAGACGGCGCATTGATCACAAATCCTACGTCACTTCATATTTCCACCGCGATAGAATTAGCGAAACAGAAAATTCCATTGTTTATAGAAAAACCCTTGGGAAAAAACCTTGACGGAGCCGATGAGTTGTTAAAAATAGTTGAACATGCCGGCATACCTGTTCTTATCGGATATAATTTTATTTACCATCCTGCGATCATTAAAATAAAAGAATTGATAGCTGAAAATAAAATAGGAAAAGTAATTTCCGCCAGAGCGCAATTCGGGACATTCATGCCGCACTGGCATAAGGATGAGGAATATAAGAACTCATATGCCGCGAATGCTTCAATGGGTGGAGGAGTTGTACTGACCTCAATTCACGAGCAGAATTATCTTACCGATATGTTCGGGGAAATAGTGAATATAAAAGCGATGGAAACCGGCGGAGATAATATTGGCATTGATGCGGAGGAAGGAGCGGAGATACTTTTGAAGCACAAGAGCGGAGTGGTTTCAAACATCCATTTGAATTTTTATCAGAAACCTTACTTCAGAAATTTGCAGATAATTGGTTCGGAAGGAACAATTCTCTGGGATTTTATGAAACCGGAGATAAAAATATTATTTAAGGACAACACTGAAGTCTTAAAGTTAGGTGATGATCCGATGGAGCTACTTGATAAAAGCTATGAAGGTCAGATGACTCATTTCATACAGGTCGCATCGGGAAAGGAACAGTCACGAATTCCATTGTCAAAAGGAATAGATGATATGAAAGTTGCATTACAAATTTTAAAAGAGATAGGAAGAAATTAAATTTTAAATTTTATGGAATTAAGAACAACGGACGTGGAGAAAATAAATTTTAAAGATAAGTTTGATCTCGGCAAGAAGGTTATTATAATCACGGGAGGCATGGGCCTGATAGGGAAGGCTTTTGCCGAGGCGTGTGCTCAGTACGGAGCCAATGTTGTAATTGCAGACAGAACCGGAGCAGGATCTGAAGAGCATGCCGAATCTATGAGCAAAAGATTTAACCGGGAAATGATAGGGATGACAATAGACGTTGCAAAGAGAGAGGATGTTTTGAAATTGAAAGACATTGCTGTAAAAAAATTCGGAAGGATAGACGGTTTGATAAATTGCCATCAGAACAAGACAGCAAAATTTTTCGCGAAGTTTGAAGAATATACAGATGAAGACTGGGACGCTGTTGTTGAGACGAATCTTAAAGGAACTTATCTGACATGTCAGATCATCGGCGGATACATGGCGGAAAACGGCGGCGGCTCGGTAATCAACATGCCTTCGACATATTCAGTCGTTGCGCCGAATCAGAATTTATATAAAGGTACAAGCATAGGTTGTCCTGCCGCTTACTCCGCGTCAAAAGGCGGAGTGATGGCGCTGTCGCAGTATCTTTCCACATACTGGGCGGATAAAAATGTAAGAGTAAATCAGATCACACCCCACGGAGTATGGAATAATCATGAAGAACAGTTTGAAAAAAACTTCGCGAATTTCTCACCGATGAAGAGGATGAGTTACAATCATGAAGTTGCCGGTGCAGCAGT
>JBDTLQ010000343.1:0-3983 GCA_039934715.1 Ignavibacteria bacterium
TCTTCATGCAGCGAATGAAGTGAAGTAGCGATCTTATCATCATCGCCTTTATTCTTGGCGTGTATAGCAAGTGTCATGTTTGGTTTTGGAAAATTGATCTCCGGCAGGACGACCGCAAAAGTCTTAGAGCTTAATGTATTATTGGTATGAGTATCCTTAAGCTTAACAACTCCCGCGATATCACCGCAGATCACTTCCGGCATTTCCTTTCGCTCTTTCCCGTTCATCGAATATAACTGTGAAAGCCTTTCTGTTTTTCCGTTTGCTTCATTTACCATGTCAAGACCGGGGCGAACACTGCCGGAATAAACTCTGAAAAAAGAAAGTTCACCAATATTTTTTTCCGACACTGTTTTAAATGTGAACAACACCGGTTCGCCGCTGACTTTCGGATGTACTTCAACCGGATCATCGCTGTTAGGCCGTCTTCCTATCTCAGCCGGCTTGTCCATCGGTGATTCAGTATAGTTTGATATAAAATCAAGAACATCCCTCGTGCCGATATTCTTAGCCGCGCTTATGCAAAACACCGGAAACAATTTTCTCTCTCTCATTCCTTTCTTCAGACCAAAATCAATTTCCTCTTCGGTCAGATTTTCACCTTCTTCAAAAAATTTCTCCATCAGCTCTTCATCTTCCTCAGCGATCGTTTCAACAAATTTTTTATGATAGTCCATTGCCTTCTCCATTAATGCCGGGGGAATTTCTTCCTCCGTATATTCACCTTTTCCATCAGCTTTGAATTTAAGCCATTTCATTCTGATCACATCAATGACCGAATCAAACTCTGTACCCTGATTGACCGGGAACTGAACTACAGATACTCTCGTACCAAAACTTTCTTTTATATCGCTGACAGTTTTTTCAAAGTCTCCATTTTCAGTGTCAAGTTTATTAATCATAAAAATTACATTGTTCTTATATTCGTTGGTCATCATAAAACTCGCTTCTGTTCCAACCTCTATACCTTTAAACGCATCTACAATTATCAATGTTGTATCGGTAACTCTCAAAGCCGACTTTACTTCTCCCACAAAATCCATGAATCCCGGTGTATCGATAATGTTTATCTTTATATCTACTCCGTCCGATCCTTTCCATAATGTATTCATCAAAGCAGAATTGATCGAAAGCTTTTTCTCGATCTCATCTTTATGATAATCGCTGACAGTATTGCCTTCTTCAACTTTTCCGAACCTGTTAATAACTCCCGATGCATACAATATTCCTTCGGCAAAAGTGGTCTTGCCGCTTCCTCCGTGACCTGTGAGAGATATATTTCTTATATTCTCCGGTTTGATTGAAGCCATGATTTTTCTCCTGTTCTGATTTTGAAAAGATTTTAATTATAAAATATTTTTTTAAACTTTTACATTATCGGTGTTCCTTCCGTTGCCTGTCAGGTTTACAGGTATTTCAGGAAATCCCTTGCTGAACTGAACCTGTATGGAATCATACGGGATATTAACTCCGCCTTCTTTAAATGCTTTTAAAGTAAGCTCGATCACTTCACTTTTTATTTCCAGAAGATTTCTCCCTGCAATTGGAGCGTTGATCCAGAAATAAGTTCTGAGATTAGTAGAGTTTGCAGTGAGCTCGCTGACAATTACAAATGGAGCCGGTTCTTTAAGTATCTCTTCAACAGTCTGCAGTCCCTTTAAAATTATATTACGTGCAGTGTCAACGTCTGAGTCATAATCAATTCCGACTGTGAAATCAAATCTTCTTGAGCCTTCACGATTATAATTCTTTAAAGGATTATTTACTATCATTGAGTTGGGGACAAATACGGCATAACCTTCGAATGTTTTAACAGTTGTCGTTCTGAGGTCCAGAGACATAATTGAACCTGTAATGTTTTCGGTTTCAATTACATCACCGATATCAAATGGCCTGTTAAAAGCAAGAATTAATCCTGACAAGAAATTTTCACCGATATCTTTAAATGCGAAACCGATTATGATCGCTGAAACTCCTGCTCCGGCGACTAGACCTCCCGCAAAGTTTGTAAGACCAATGATCTCCATTGTAGGAATTATCCCGATGAGAATAATTGACCACTTTGCCATCCTGCCGGTAAAATTAGCGAGGAGAGGATCTTTAAGACGCTTTGATATTCTTTTCTTAACAAGATCAGAAACCTTTTTTCCGATAAAGACAGCGGCTACCAATATTACAAATGCGATCATAAGACGCGGAAGTATGTGAATGAATCCAACCCAGTACTCATCTGATAATTGAAGCAGCTCTTTTTCCACGCGATTTATTTTTACGAAGTTAAGTTTTCAAAATAATATTCATAATCAAAACATTAAAGTTACTTTATACAATAAATCAATATTTGTATATTTGCCTAAAATAAATGTGTGAGAAAGCAATTACCCATCACGACCTATGGAATGGAGATCCTGAGGATCAAATCCAAACCTTTAACTAAAATAGACAATAAGATCATAAACCTTGTTGAGGATATGTTTTATACAATGGACAGGTCTTCAGGTATCGGGCTTGCCGCTCCTCAGATCAATCTCGGTATCTCACTTGCAATAATTGACATTTCGGGAATTGAGGAACATAAAAAAGAAAAACCGCTTGTACTTATTAATCCTGAAATTGTAGGATCATATGGTGAGATCGAACTTGAAGAAGGATGCCTCAGCATTCCTGAGATCCGCGAGACTGTTTCCAGGCCAATTGAAATCTATCTTAAGTTTCATGATTTTGATCTTAACGAGGTTAATATAGAGCTTAACGGCTTCATGGCGAGAGTTGCTCAGCATGAGATCGATCATCTTAACGGAAAATTATTCATTGACTATCTGCCGGAGGATAGGAAAAAAGAGATTAAGAAATTACTTGCGAAGATAAAAAACGGAAAAATTGAGACGGAATACCCTCTTCACATACATTCTAAATCCAAATCACGATTGTAACTGATCTGATTCTCTTCCTTTAAATAAATGTTAAAGCATGAAAATAGTTTTTATGGGAACACCGGAGTTTTCAGTCCCCTCTCTCAAGATCCTTCTTGAAAATAATTATGACATCGCCGCTGTTGTGACTGCTCCCGATAAAAGAAAGGGCAGAGGCCGGATATTGTCTGAATCAGATGTAAAAAAGTTTGCTGTGGAAAGAGGACTTAAGATACTTCAGCCTGAAAAATTGAAGGATGAACAATTTGTAAATGAGATCAGAATACTTGACCCGGATCTGATAATTGTCGTTGCATTCAGAATACTTCCAAAAGAAGTATTCACAATTCCAAAATACGGATCATTCAATCTTCACGCTTCTTTACTTCCGAAGTACAGAGGAGCTGCTCCGATCAATCATGCATTGATCAGCGGGGAAACTGAAACCGGTGTTACCACATTTTTTCTAAAGGAAAAAGTCGATACGGGAAATATCATACTTCAAAAAAAGATTGAGATCTTAAGCGAAGATGATGCAGGAAGACTTCACGATAAACTCTCTACGTCAGGAGCAGAAGTTGTTCTGGAGACAGTAAGAATGATCGAAAGAGGAAACATCATATTGAAAGAACAGGATGAAAGTCAGGCATCTCCTGCTCCGAAAATTTTCAAAGAAGATTGCGGGATCAAATGGGATCAGGGATCCGTTAAGATAAATAATTTCATTCGGGGTTTATCCCCAAGACCAACAGCATTTACTTTTCTCAATGAGCGGTCAGTAAAAATTTATAGAACAAAGTTAACCGACATTCCTTCCGGGAAATCTGCCGGAACTCTTATAATTAACAACAAGCAGTTGCTCGTATCAACAATAGATAATGAATTGGAAATATTGGAGTTACAGCTGGAAGGGAAGAAAAGGATCAGCGCCGCAGATTTTATAAATGGATTGGATAGGATAGTGGAATTGTATTTCACGGGTAAAAAATAATTTCAAACTTCAAATTATTTGTAAAAAAAAAGAACCGGAAAATTATATTTCCGGTTCTTTTCGATAATTGAAACTATCTG
>JBDTLQ010000344.1:0-3976 GCA_039934715.1 Ignavibacteria bacterium
AATTTGGTCAAAATATGATACCGTTGGTATTAAGCTAATATTGGATTCTTTAGGAGATTTCTTTGCAGGAGGCATTAATAACATGGAGCAGTTGACAGTAGGAAAGTATGATATTAACGGAGACAGGATCTGGAAAAAGAAATATAGTTTTGCCGGATCTGCTGGAACGGATATATTTGGAGGCTTCGCTAGAGATGGATTCGGAAATCTAATTATTACAGGACAAAGTAAATCTACTACAACCTTTTATGATTTTGCAACGATAAAATATTCAAACAATGGAGTTCTCTTATGGAGCAGAAGATATAACGGACCATCTACATATTCATTTGATGCTGCTTATGGTGTAACAACAGACATTTATGGAAATGTGTATGTAACCGGTACAAGTATGGACAGTACCAACGCTTACGATTTTACAACCATAAAGTATGACCGTGACGGCAATGTTATTTGGATAAAAAGAATACCGGCTTCGCAATTGATCGCCACAACAGGTTATAATTTAATAACTGACAGCTCACAAAATGTATTCATTGCCGGAAGGCTTGGAGGAAGGACATCCATTGTTAAGATGGATATAAACGGAAATGTGTTATGGTATAGAGTTTATCCTGAGGGGAGTGCGATCACAAGTAATTATCCTGTGATACTCCATGACTCTATATACAATATTTATACAACAGCAATAAGTACGGCTACCGGAGCAGCTGATTATGCCGCTATAAAATACGACAGCAGCGGAAATCAGATCTATGCGGTCACTTATAATAATTCAAGCGGAGGATTTGAATATGTTCGTGATCTGGCAGTAGATAAACAAGGAAGTATTTATTTAACGGGTGAATTCTCGGCTAATGGAAGAAGCTACGGCACCGTAAAATTCTCACCTCTTCCTACCGGGATATCCCCGAATAATAATCTTCCCGGTAAATATTCTCTCGGTCAAAATTATCCGAATCCGTTTAATCCATCAACTGTGATAAATTTTTCTTTACCAAAGTCTTCTTTTGTAAGTTTGAAAATTTATGACGGGCTTGGAAGAGAAGTTTCAACTTTGGTAAATGAAAAAAAATCTGCGGGAAATTATCAGTATGTTTTTGATGCAAATAATTTTTCCACCGGTGTATATTTTTATACCTTGCAGGCAGATGATTTTGGTGAAACTAAACGAATGATATTGATAAAATAAAATTTTCGCACACTCTAAATACTCCTTTCACTCTAAACACTCTAATTTACTCATATCCACTCCGCACAAGAATATATTCCTTGATAAAATTCCTTAGTATTGGTATTTTAACCTCACTTTAAAAATTACATTACACAAATACCGCAGTGTTAGACGACTTAACAAATAAGCTCGAAGGCGTATTAAAAAAAATCCGCGGGCAGGGAAAGATCACCGAATCAAACATCGATGAGTCCCTTCGTGAGATCAGGCGCGTACTTTTTGACGCGGATGTAAATTATAAAGTTGTAACAAAATTCATAAACGATGTAAAGACAAGGTCTCTCGGACAGAATGTACTCACCAGTATTACTCCCGGTCAGTTAATAGTAAAAATAATTAATGACGAGCTTATTAATTTAATGGGCTCCGAGAAATCCGAGATCAATTTTTCACAGAGAATTCCTTCAATCATAATGCTTGTCGGACTGCAGGGTTCAGGTAAGACGACCTTTTCGGCAAAGCTCGCGAAGTATTTAAAATCCAAAGGAAAGAACCCGGTTCTAGCGGCCTGCGACGTTTACAGACCTGCGGCTATAGAGCAGTTGAAGATACTCGGAAAGCAGATAGGCATACCGGTTTATTCAAATGCGGATGAAAAGGATCCTCTAAAGATCTCAAAGGAAGCGATCGAATACGCGAAGCAGAATGCAAGAGACACTTTGATCATCGATACAGCCGGACGGCTCGCTATAGATGAAGATATGATGAATGAGGTTTCAGGGATAAAGTCTGCCTTAGAACCCGAAGAGATATTGTTTGTAGTTGACGCTATGACAGGACAGGACGCGGTGAACACAGCGAAGGCGTTTCATGATAAGCTTGATTTTGACGGTGTTGTTTTGACAAAATTAGACGGTGATACAAGAGGCGGCGCGGCATTATCAATAAAGGCGATCGTCAATGTTCCTATAAAGTTTGCGGGTATCGGTGAAAAGCTTGATGCAATCGAACAGTTCCATCCCGACAGAATGGCTTCAAGAATCCTCGGCATGGGTGACATTGTTTCGTTTGTCGAGAAGGCTCAAACAGAATTTGATGTAAATGAAAGCGGCAAGCTTGAAGAAAAATTCAGGAGGAATAAATTTGACTACAATGATTTCCTTTCTTACATGAATCAGATCAAGAAAATGGGATCCCTTTCAAGTCTTATCTCAATGATACCCGGAGCAAATAAAATTGTAAAAAATCAGGAGATCGACGATTCGGTATTATCAAAGATCGAATCTGTAATACTTTCAATGACAAATAAGGAAAGAGAGAATCCGAATTTATTAAACGGTTCGAGAAGAAGAAGGATAGCTGACGGAAGCGGCAACCCGATACAGCAGGTTAACAGGGTCATAAGGCAATTTGAAGACATGCAGAAGATGATGAAACAATTCAGCAAAGACAAAGGAAGAGGGCTCATGAAGAGAATGAAGATCCCTGCCAACATGATAAATGAATTCAAGGCACAATAAAAAAAATAATAATAAATAATAAAATAAAACATTGGTTAAACTCAGATTAAAAAGAATAGGAAAGAGACATTATCCTATTTACAAAATAGTAGCTGCAGATTCACGGTTTCCCAGAGACGGCAGATTCATTGAAGCAGTAGGAACATATAATCCTAATTTAGATCCCATGCAGGTCACGCTTGTAGAAGGAAGGGTCCGATACTGGCTTGGTGTAGGCGCACAGCCTACCGATACGGTAAGAAGTCTTTTCAAGAGTGAAGGATTGACTTTAAAAATGTATCTGGAAAAAAAAGGTGTTGAAGCAGGGTCAATTGATACCGAGGTACAGAAATTTTTATCCGGAAAAGAATCTAAAATTTTAAGAGCGAAAGAAAAGAAAGCTCGCAGAAAGACCAGCAAGAAGGCAAAGAAGGAAACAAAAGAGACCGGTGATGCCGGCGCTACCGGCGAGCAGAAGGCTTAATAGAGTTTTTTTAAGAAATACTTCAATTCAATATTCTTAACTAAACAGAAGGAGTCCCCAAGATGAAAGAATTTATTGAATTCATAGCCAAGCACCTGGTAGATAACCCTGAAGCTGTCAGGGTTGAAGAAATAAAGGAAGATGAGAATAAAGTAAAATTTATTCTTCATGTTGAAGACAGCGAAACAGGAAAAGTAATAGGAAAAATGGGAAGAACAGCAAAAGCTATCAGGACTCTGCTTTCGGCTATCGCCTCAAAGCAGGGAAAAAAAGCTTTTATGGAAATCCCCGATAAGATTAAAAAGGAAACCTGAACTTTTATTTTAGATATTGCCAGAGTACAATAATTTTATATCGATCGGAAGAATCGTAAAGACGATCGGCATAAAAGGAAATTTAAAGATCATTCCGCTGACTGATTTTCCGGAAAGGTTCAATGATCTCAGGAAACTGGTTTTGTATGACGACAAGCAGAACAAGTTCATGAAGAACAGTAATTACGGAGGTTATGATTTTGAGATCTCAGAATGTAAGATCTTAAAGGATTACATAAATCTTAAATTCTCGGATTTTAATTCAATAGAAAGCTCGAAAGAACTTATAGGAAATTTATTGATGATCGATGAAAAAGACAGGATAAAGCTGGAAGAAGGGAGTTACTATTTTTATGATCTTGTGGATGCCGAGGTATATAACAACGGCGAGAATATCGGTAGAGTGATATCGATGGTAAATTACGGAAGCGGTAACCTGTTTAATGTAAAATATAAGGACAAAGAAATTCTGATCCCTTTCAGAGATGAGTTTGTAAAGAAAGTT
>JBDTLQ010000345.1:0-3969 GCA_039934715.1 Ignavibacteria bacterium
TACTCCTTTTTTTAATTTATGGACGCTACAAAATTACTTATTCGATTGTAAAAGGGCTTTGGCGCTGATTGGAATAATTTGCCGGATGTTCTTTGGAAGGAATTGTTATGACTTCGTGTGAATGAAAAAAAGAAAAGTCCGAAACCTGTACAAGCATTTCGGACTAATGTGCAAAGAACACACTATTGTTATAGCATAAAGTTTACACAATTTCAGGCGGTTCCAAAAAAGGTATACAAGAATAGTCAGCCTTATTTTGTAAATTAATATCTGAAGTTACTAAGTAAATTTTAGATTCTGAATGATTTCTTATTATTTCCAAGGTCGTTGCAATTAAACGGTCATCCTTATTATTTGAATCTAGGTAAACCAGAGAATTTTCAAAATCTGGTTCGAGAGGATCAGTTAGCATAGAAATTTTGTTCTTAACAACATCTACACCCTCGACCATATTACCACGTCTTCGATATTCTTTGATTTTATTTATTATAGTTTTAGCTTTATCTCTTACAGATTCATTTCTCGAATTAATTTTCAATAAATCTAATTCAGATAAAACAGTTGAAGTTAACAAAATAGAAAAGGAATTAAAGTCACCATAATTCCATTTTTCAAGATTAGGATTAAATAATAATGAGTTGGTATCTGCTATTAAAATAATTTTCCCTTCAGTCTTTGAGTAGCTACTGTTAATGCAATCTAAAATTGGACTGAAATAATCTAAAGTCTCATTCCAAACCTCTTCTACATTTCTTTTGTAAGTACCATATGATTGTTGAATATTTTTAATTATCCATTTCTCATGATTTTCAATTTCTCTCAAATCTTGAGGATTAATGTGACTTAGGAAAAATTTTACTTTCGGAAAAGTCTTATCCCATGATTTGAAAATTTTATTCTGAAGCTTTTTACCTGCTTCATCTAACTCCTTAAAATGGTGATCCGGAGCAACAACAATGACTCCTCCTCCACTATAATTCTCATAATAAATTTGGGAGTGGCTTAAAAATAAAGTTTTGATATCCTCTTGGATTTCTTTAATTTCAGAGATTAATAAATCTTTCATACTCATCTTCAAAAATAATGAAAAGGAATTACTGTTTAAAGATACTAGATGTTCTATTTTAAGAAGTTAATATTTTAGAGTCATATTCAATAATAATCGACATTTAAGAATTAGTTAAGTGGGTGCTTCAATATCTGTTCCCGCAAATGTTGTACACTTGCTGCCAAATAAATTGTTGTTGTCTTTATATCACTATGACCCATCATCTTTGAAAGTGAAAATATATCACATCCTCCTTCAAGCATAAGAGTAGCAAAGGTATGACGTAATTTGTGAATGGTAAAATATATTCCGGAAGCCTTCACAATGTTTTCAACAACTCTCTTTATACCACTTTCTGTAAATCCCATGTCATAGGTATATGATGTAAAAAATTCCGGGCATGTTTTGTAAGCTTTCTTTCGTACCTCCAAATATTTTTGTAAAGCTTCCGCAAGACGATAATTAATAGGAATCACTCTATCCTTACTTCCTTTTCCTTGCCTAATGAAAATTGATAAGTTTTCTACATCAACATCGGTGTATTTCAAGTTTAATAATTCTTGCTTACGAATTCCTGCCATTATAAATGTTGAAAAGATGGCGTAATTTCGGAATCGCAAAAAGCTTTTATCATATGGATAATTGTCAACTGCTTCAAGAATTCTCATTGCTTCTTGTTTAGTCAACTTTGAAGGGAGCTTGCGTTCAAGTTTGGGCACTTCGATATCATCAGTCGGGTTAAAATTGATGTATCCTTCTTTCATGCACCATCGAAAGAAAACGATAAGAGATTTGTGATAACAAATGAAGGTGTTGGGTGTCCAGTGTTGCTCTGTTCGTCCATAGTAAAATAGATTGCGAACATTTTCTTGAGTAACTTCTTCAATCTCAGTAATCTTTGTGAAGTTACAGTAATAATTTATGACCTGTTGATAACGCTTAATTGTTCGCGGTGAAAGTCCTTTTATGTATTTGGAATAATCGCAAAACTTTTGTGAAAGAATTTGTATAGTCATATAAAAGCATTAGCAAATAACTTGCAGTGCTTTTAACCTTGAGCCGTTTTCGGGATTCGGACCCGAGACCTTCTCCTTCACTTCTACCTCAATTTCGTAAAACTTATATGAGGGTTAGACTGTATCTTAGACATATCTCTTTCAAGACGTAGTCTCCCTTGTCAGTCGTTCGGGCGAGAGTGTCGCCACGGTCTTAACCATTACTGGTCGTTAACCGTTATTCGGGATTCACACAAAAATTTCTTCTTGTGTGGGCAAGAAACATTTTACATGTCTCACCATGGAGATGCTCTACCAACTGAGCTAAAACGGCAGTATGAAAATTATACTTTTCCACAGGTAGGATGACCTATTTATTGCCGATGAGGCTGGTGTAAAAGTAAATTTTCGTTAGTGTAATTGACTAAAAATGCAATTCACTGATAATTATCTACCCACAATAATTACCATTAAACTGGTCTACCCTAATTTACTAAGAACCCTTAATTTTATTGGGGAAGACATAGTATTTGGTTAAATTACTTAACACTTTGGGTAGACCTATTTACTGCCTCTGTTCAAATGGTTTTTAAGGTCAAATAATGAGCACTTGTAAGTTATTTATTTTATTAAAGCACTCTTTAGTTTATCGTAATTATATGAATTCGTCAATCGAGATTTTTTCTATTTGTTCGACGGTATGTTCATCCGGCAATGATCTCAAATAACTCAATGTCATTTTCAAACTTCGATGTCCCATTAATTTTTTTAAACCAACAATGTCGTGTGTTTGTTTATAATAATTAGTTGCAAAAGTATGTCTGAATCTATGAAGATGGCAGTTAACATTTGAATGCTTAGTTAATAAATTAATTAAATGTTTTAAACCATGTTCAGTTAAGTCTCTATCCAAAACTCCTGACACCCAAAATGATTTTGCAGAATAATTTTTACGAAAAATCAGATAATCTTCTAAATACGGTATTAATGCTGAATTTATTGGGATTATTCGGGATCGTTTTGATTTTGAAGTTTCCCCCCTTACAGAAATAAATTTTCCCGTTGTATCAATATCAAATAATTGTAACCCTAATAATTCCTCTTTCCGAAGTCCAGTAAATGTTAAAACCATTATAATCGCCGAATTCCGTTTTTTCACAAGTAAATTTGACCATTGGATTTTAGTATTTACGACAAAACAAATTTTTTCAAATTCTTTAGCACTAAAAGCACGTCTGTCAGTATAGGACACTTCCGGATACGGTATTTTCTCAAAAGGATTAACGTTCAAACAATTCCTTTCAAGCAACCAATTAAAGAACACATTTAGTCTACTTCTGACCATTGCTATACTTGAATTTTTATATGTTCGTATTATTTGTTCCTTGCCGACTTTTCTTTGTCGCGTATTTAAATATTCAAGAAATTTAATTAAGGTTTCTTCTTGTAAATCTTTTAAAGTTATTGAATGATCAAATTGTAATAATAGATCAAAAATTTTCCTGTAATTATAAATAGTTGCTTTTGAGTTTCTTGCCCCATGTAATTTAAATTTAATGAAAAGTTCATGAAGTTCTACAAGACTCAAGCTTTTCTTTTCAATTGAATAATGTCTATTCTGAGAAGATCTAGTATTTATTTTTTTGCGCACTTTCCGAGACATAAAAAAGTTGAGAGCTAGCGATTAAGTCTCAACTTCATATTATGACACATTTATGATATATTGTTACATTAATTAAAATCTCAATGAAAATATTACCAACAAATATCTGGTTCTTCACCAATTTTTTCTTTCAAATATTCATTTAATTCTACAATACTTCCAATCTTATCAATCAAGCCATTCCGAAGAGCCGCTTCGCCAAGCACCGATGAACCATCAGCCAAAGCTCTAACTTTATTAATATCTAAATTACGATTAGTTGC
>JBDTLQ010000346.1:0-3965 GCA_039934715.1 Ignavibacteria bacterium
CGAAAGCAATTCTGAGACTTGTCGAAGAGCTTGCTGTTTTTGAAAAGCTTACACCTCCGGATACTCAGGCAAGAAAGAGACTTATCGGAGATGCCTTTTCAAAAAGACCGCCCTTTAAAATCTTGTTGGCAGAGACTAATAATGATATTTCAGGTTATGCTTTTTATTTTTTTACTTACTCCTCATTTCTTTCAAGAAAGACACTTTATCTCGAGGACATTTTCATATCGGATAAATACCGGAACCGGGGGATCGGGAAATTATTCTTTGAAAAATTAAATGACATAGCCGCGAAGAATAAGTGCGGCAGAATGGAATGGGTGGTACTGGACTGGAATACAAATGCGATTAAATTTTATGATAACCTCGGCGCATCCGAACTAAAGGAATGGAAAACGTATAGAATGAGTTTATGAGTCTTGAGATTTGAAAGTGTGTAGAGGCAAGGTGTATAAACACAACAATCAGTACTCATTACTCAATACTCATTACTCAATTTTAAATGCTTAAAGTTCATTAAACTATTAAAGCCCACATTTTGTCAATGAAATGCAATTGCAGAGGACTCCCAATAAAAAACATGTATGTAAAGCATACCTTTATATTTAAATTATATAATCCAAAAATTTAATTTGACCGGCAATAATTTAGATATAAACAGTACGGATGAAGAACTGATCCTATCATTTAACAGAGGCGATAAAAATGCATTTAACCTTATTGTCAGGAAGTATCAGAAAAAAGTTTACTGGACCGTACGCAAGATGGTTTTAGATCATGATGATGCTGATGACCTTACGCAGGAAGTATTCATAAAGCTTTACAGATCACTGGGAGAATTCAGGGGTGAATCAAAACTGTTCACCTATGTTTATAAAATGGCGATAAATTATTCATTAAATCATCTGAACAGGAACAAGAAAATATTATCAAGAAAATCCGGCATGGATAATTCACAGCTCAGATCACATGATAAGATCGCGGATGAACAGATAAGTTCAAAAGACAGGACACGATTACTTGAGGAAGCGATAAGTTCGTTACCGGAGCAGCAGCGGGCGGTTTTCACAATGAGATATTATGACAATCTTACTTATGAGGAGATATCGGGAATTATGAATAAATCTGTCGGGGGTATGAAGGCAAATTACTTTCACGCAATAAGAAAAATTGAGAAATATTTAAAGGGAAATATTAAATTCGAACTTTTGGAAATAAATTAATAACATCATGAATACAAATAATCATTATAATAAAGACGACCTTTTTCACAGCCTTCCGGATTACATATCAAGTAATGTCGGGGACAAAAATCTTATCTCCGAGATCGAAAAGGAAATTCAACAGAATCCGGAATACAAAAGAGAATACGAAAACATGAAACATACTTTCGGCTTCCTGAAATCAGTTGAGCCGGAAGGACCCGGGGAAAGTTACTTCAACAATCTATCAGTGAGAATAAACGAACGCGTAAGCAGGAAAAGTATATGGGAAGAGATAAGTCTGTTCTGGAAGATCCTTGTCCCTGTAATTTCAATAATTATAATTGCAATTTTATTGTACAATAATTCCGGCAGTGATAAAACGAAAAATCAAATAACAGATAACAAAAATACGAAAGTTGAGACAAAGGAAAAGATTGACGGAGCACAAAATAATAAAGTTGAGACAAAAGAAAAGATTAATGAATCACAAAATAGTAAAGTTAATACTTCTCAAAAAGAAACTGTAACTTTAACCGGCGACAAAAATCCTGAGCTTCATACAATAAGTAAAAGCAGGAACGCCAAAGAAAAGTTCGGTGAGACTTTAAAAAGTAAAGACGGGATTGTTAACTTTGATGACCTTTCAGTAAATGTTGGTCATGTGAAAGCGGATGATAATTTTCTTTCTCCTTCAAATTCCATCGTCGAAAATACAGATGAGATTGTCAGCCCGGAAAACGAGGATGATTTACTGTATATAAATGATTCTGAAGATGATGATTATGAAGACGAATTTCTGAAATTACCACCTGAGGAACAGCGTGAAATACTTAAGGACTTAAATAAATCACAAATATAAATTTTTTTATTATGTTATTACGCAAGATCATTATAACGGCAGCGATCATACTTTCTGCCGGCCTTTCCACAGCTCAGATAGATAAAGACAGAAAACTTCTTAACGACAGTATCGATGCGATAATGAAGCAAAAGATCGCGGCCAACCTTGAAGTGGACGATATAATCGCAGATAAATTTATAAGTGTTTACAAAGAGAATAATAATAAGACCCGGGAAATAATGAAAGAGAAGAAAGAACTGATGAAGTCCATGGAGAGCGACCCCAATGCCGTCGACATAGATATCAAGCTTGATAAACTACTGCAGCTTGAAACTGATATTCTGGATCAGCGGAAAAGTTTTTTCCAGGAATTAAAAGCATTTCTCACTCCGCAGCAGATCGCTAAATCGCTTGTTTTAAGAAAAAGATTTGAAAGACAATTCAGGAAGGAAGTAATGAAACACCGTGACGGGAAAAAGTAAAAAATAGGGAAGGTGAAACGAATTGCCCTGTAAATAATCAATTATCATTATTACATCACACCTCTTTCAACCCGATACTCAAAAAAAATCCACTATCGGCTGAACTTTCTCACATTTGTAATGTTATTCCATTGATATTACAAGAGTATTTTTTTAGCTTATCGACTTATTTATCCAAATGTATAAAAACTTACCGGAAAATATATTTTTACCTGCACTTGAAAAGGAAATGCTTGAATTTTGGGAAAAAGATGACACTTTTGCCAGGAGTATTTCCATAAAAGACGGTAAAAAAACCTTCACTTTCTATGAAGGACCTCCGAGCGCCAATGGACATCCGGGTATACATCACGTTATTTCCAGAACCATAAAGGATCTTATTTGCCGTTACAAGGCGATGAAAGGATATTCTGTTTATAGAAAAGCTGGCTGGGATACGCAGGGACTGCCAATCGAGGTCGAGGTAGAAAAATCTCTCGGGCTGAAATCAAAGGCTGATATAGAAAAATTCGGAAGTATTGCTTTTAATCAGGCTTGTAAGGATTCAATTTTTAAATATCTTAAAGAATGGGAAGACCTTACACTCAGAATGGGTTACTGGATAAATCTAAAGGACCCTTATGTAACTTATCACAATGAGTATATTGAATCAGCATGGTGGGCGATCAAAAAGTTTTTTGACGCGGGAATGGTCTACAAAGGTTTTAAGATATTGCCGTTCTGTCCCATATGCGAATCCCCTCTTTCATCTCACGAAGTCGCTCAGGGTTATGAAGATCTGAAAGATCCTTCAGTCTATGTAAAATTCAAAATTATTTCCGGAGAAAATAAGGGAGCTGATTTTTTGGTATGGACGACAACTCCATGGACATTGATATCTAACGCTGCTCTTGCAGTGAATCCCGGATCTGTTTATGTCAGAATAAAAACTGATAACGGTGAGAATATGATATTAGCTAAAGACAGACTGGAAGTGATCAAAGAGGAATATACAATTGAAAAGGAGTTTAAAGGTAGTGAGCTTGAGATGGCAGAATACGAAAGGCTTTTTGATTTTCTAGAGGAAGATAAGAAAGCATTTTATGTAACTTTAGGTGAGTTTGTAACAATGGAAGATGGGTCAGGAATTGTTCACATTGCTCCGGCTTTCGGAGAGGATGATTATCAGATCGGATTGAATTATGATCTCCCGCTTTTTAAGGGTGTAGGGAAGAATGGTTTATTTGTTGACAGCGTAACTCCTTATAAAGGAAAGAATTTTAAGGAAGCGGATCCGGATATAATAAAAGATCTGAAAACCGCAGGAAGGCTTTACAGAAAGGAAATGTTTGTTCACTCATATCCTCATTGCTGGAGACATCATGTACCACTTATGTATTATGCGACTGATTCTTGGTTCATCAAAACTACAGAGTACAAGCAAAAGATGGTGGACAT
>JBDTLQ010000347.1:0-3959 GCA_039934715.1 Ignavibacteria bacterium
TTGATGAATGTTTTAAAAGAAAATTCATATACGACAAAAATAATTTAAAGATTAATTTCATTAGCAAGGAAGATCTTTTGAAGAATAAAAAATTGGTTGGAAGAAATAAGGATTTAGATGATATAAAAAAATTAAGCAAATGAAAACCTTTGACATACCTGTATTTTACAGAAGCCCGGTAATATCTAAGATAAAACATTCGAGAAAAATAAATGACCCGCGCAAGAAAGACTATTCGCCTACCGAACTTAATTTCGGTCCTGTAATATTTTATATTGCCAGGCATTTCGGATTTTGCTACGGTGTTGAAAACGCGATCGAGATATCTTACAAAGCCATTGAAGAAAACACGGACAAAAGAATTTTTCTTTTGAGTGAAATGATACATAACTCAGATGTCAATAATGATCTTATAAACAGGGGAGTAAAATTTCTAATGGATACTTCCGGAAATCAGATAATTTCCTGGAGTGAGCTTAATGCCGATGACATAGTGATAATCCCCGCATTCGGAACAACGATAGAGATCGAGAATAAACTTTCAGAGATCGGGATCAATCCGCTCAGATATAATACTACTTGTCCGTTTGTTGAAAAGGTGTGGAACCGTGCGGACTCTCTCGGGAAAGAAAATTTCACGATCATAGTACACGGTAAGTTCAGACATGAAGAAACACGCGCAACTTTTTCACACAGCAAGGTATCCGCTCCCACACTCATCATCCGTGATATTGAAGAGGCAATGATGCTCGGAAAAATAATTTCAGGCGAGACAGATCAGGATCAATTTTATAAATTGTTCGAAGGCAGATTTACAGAGGGCTTTGACCCGCGCATTCATTTGAACAGGGTTGGTGTGGTAAATCAGACAACAATGCTTGCGACAGAGACACAATCCATTGCGGATTATCTGAAGAATGTGATGGTATCAAAGTTCTCGGAAGAAAATGTCAAAGACCATTTTGCTGATACAAGAGACACACTTTGTTATGCTACACATGACAATCAAAAAGCTACTTACGGACTTCTCGAAAAGGACGCTGACCTTGCGATAGTAGTTGGAGGTTATAATAGTTCAAATACTTCCCACATTGTAGAACTATGTGAAGAAAAATTGCCGACATATTTTATATCATCATCTGATAAAATTATTTCAAACAATGTCATCAGTCATTTTGATATTCACAATCAGACTGAACTTATCACTGAAGATTTTTTACCGGTAAAAGATACTGTTAAAATAATACTGACCAGCGGAGCCTCATGCCCTGACTCTATTGTTGATGAAGTATTACAGAAAATAATTTCATATTTTGAAAACTCAAAGAAAATTCCCGAAGTCATTCACGAATTTGAGTGACCGGAATAAAATAACATAAGAAATTCTATTATCTATTATTGATAACCCATACAAAAGAAACTCAGGAAAGTCTTACACCCGATTCGGTACTTGATATACTGATGAAGGGAAATGAAAGATTTGTAAATAATATCAAGACACACCGCAACCTGCTACAGCAGGTCAATGAAACTTCTAGCGGACAATTTCCATTCGCGGCAATACTGAGCTGTATCGATTCAAGAACATCCGCTGAGCTTATCTTTGATCTCGGACTCGGTGACATTTTCAGTATAAGGATCGCCGGAAATATTTTGAACGATGACATTCTTGGAAGCATGGAATTCGCCTGTGAATACGCGGGGTCAAAGCTTGTTCTTGTATTAGGACATACTAACTGCGGTGCCGTGATCGGCGCTTGTGATAATTTAAAACTTGGTCACCTCACTTCTTTAATAGACAAGATAAAACCATCCATTGAAATTGAAACTCAGACAAAGTCAGAACGTAATGGAAACAATGTACAATTTGTAGAAAATGTTACGGTCAATAATGTGAACCTGACTGTAGAAGGGATAAGAAAGAGAAGCAGCATATTATCCAAACTCGAAAAGGAAAAAAAGATAAAGATCATCGGCGCTATGTATAATGTCGAAACAGGAATTGTCCGGTACATATAATTAACACATAAAAAAAAAGCGGCAATCAATACCGCTTTCTTTTTATAGATTGTTTTTTCTTAAGCATCAACTGTTTCTTTTAAAAACATCTTCTGAAATTCCCTCTTTCTCCTGTTCTTCCAGTTACCTTTGTGATACGCATATCCGGCTATCAGTGGCATTGCTATCGTAGCTTCACAGTAAACCATTTGCTCATAGGTCATATCTACTTTCCCCCACGAACTCGCTTCCTTCAATGTTGATCCTGATAACGCTCCGTCACGATCATCGGCAACAGTGATCTGTATAGCGTACTTATGCATCGGCACTTCTTTGTTAAGGATCTCTGCAGCTACTACAGTGTCCTGAGCAAAATTCTTCGGCACGCCGCCTCCGACCATGAACAGTCCCGACTCATTCGCTTCAAGTTTTATTTTTGTAAGCTCAAGAAAATCTTTAGCTGAATCCAATGAAACGTGCGAGTCCGGATTATTGAACTGATGATGTACAAACCCAAATCCGGCAGAACAATCTGAAAATGCCGGAACAAATATCGGGACATTATTTTCATAAGCAGCAAGTACGACCGAGTCTTTATTCTTTCCGTGCTTTGAAAGATATTCACCCATATGCCAGATGAATTCCCTCGAAGAGTACGGACGATGCTCGAGTGTTTCACATATCTTCGCGATCGTCATATCACAAACCCTCAGATCCTCTTCATCAATATATGTATCATAGATCCTGTCAATCATAAGATCTCTCATTTCGTTATCATCTACGAACTGCGACCCCTTGTAATGCTTGAATCCAAGACCTTCGAAAAAATCCTGATCAACCATTATCGCGCCGGTTGAAACTATCGCATCCACCATATTATTCCTTACCATATCAACAACAACATTCTTCAGCCCCGCGGAAAAAAGTGAACCCGCGAGACACAACATGACCGAAGAATCTTTGTCAGCAAGCATCATATCATAATACTTTGCAGCGGTAGCAAGATCGCGCGATGAGAAAGCCATGTCCTGCATATCTTCTACAAGAGGAATCACGTTATGCTTTTTTATATCAATATGTTTAATGGTGTCTTTTAAATAATCTTTTTTCGTTTTCATAAATATGATGAATTTGGTTTTAAAATTTTTTGGAATATAAAAATTTTATTATAGTTATAAAATGAAGATTAATAGTTTACAAATTCGGGGTCACTTACGGAACCCGTTTTTCTGATTCTGTTACCGCCTTCATCATAGAAATACTTTGTCAGGAAAAGTGTATCTCCGAGAATTTGTGAACGATGTTTTACTTACTTTCCTTGTCAGCGAAGCCAGAGTTAATTAATTTCTAAATTCTTTAATTAAACTATCAATTTTATTATTTCCAAAAGTATTTTTTTTAAAATCTTCTAAATATTTTATTGCCTTTTCTTTAGAATCGGACTCTTCAATGCATTTTGCCATTAGTGTTACTGCTTCTATTATTGAAGAAGTGTTCAATTTAATTGCCTTATTTAAAATTTCTTTAGCTTTTTTGAACTCATTCTCAATGTAATAAATGTCTCCTAATTCTATTAATGCATTTATATACTCATCGTCAATTGCCAAAGCTTTTTTTAAAATCCCTTCTATATCTTTTAAATTATATTTTTCGTTCTCTGATGACAATTGCATATAAATAGCTTTTCGAACATAAACTTCGGGATGTACCAGAGGTAAATTTTCAGCATCATCAAGAACATTTATTGCTTGCTCTATATTGCCTAATCTCGTAAGTTTATCAGCTTTTTTAATTAGATTATTCATATTTAGAATCTCCCTCATTCACCTAATTTCTCAATAAGTTTCAGACTTTTCTCAATTAATTTTTTCATTTGTTTAGCAGCTTGCTGTTGAGGATCTTTTTTATCTTTTTATTTCTTTACAATGTTTCCCTGTGGCGTCAGGACTTCCGTCCTGACG
>JBDTLQ010000348.1:0-3938 GCA_039934715.1 Ignavibacteria bacterium
CCAATCAGTTTAATCAAGATCATTTTTTATTTTATCAAAACCTTGCTCCCATTGAAAATGATGTCGTGATATATGACATTAAGAATATTCCATCGCTGAAAACAATATTTTCCTGCTGCGGCAATGGAGCATACTGACCGCTTGTATAAATCCTCGTCATCTCCGGACTTTTATTCCATTTTCCGGGATCTCCGGAGATTTCTGACACGTCATAATAAAATAAAACATTTTTAATACAGGAAGGAAGAAAAAAAAATTCTTCATTTATAATTCCCTTTCGATTTAAGTTATGATTATGGTATTCTAGAACAATTTTTTAGTAATTATTAATGTAAATATGAAAAAAATTTTCCGAAACGGAAAGATTATCAAAAAAAAATGGCAGGGTAGTTTTTCAAATTTTAATAAGCTATAGTTTTATGTTTTTAAATTCAATTTTTATTTTAATACTTGTAAAAATAAAAAGGAGATAAGCTGCCTTATCTCCTTTCCAATAGATCCTATTTAATATCTGCTCTTATTTTATCAGTATCATCCTTTTTATATCTTTGAATTCCCCTGCTTCAAGCCTGTAGAAGTAAGCTCCGCTTGAAAGATCAGCGCCGTTAAAAATTACATCATAGCTTCCAATATTCTTTTGCTCATTGACAAGTGTCATAACTTCTTTTCCCAGCACATCATATATCTTCAAAGTAACTAATCCCTGTTTCGGTATGGAGAAGCTTATCTTTGTAGTCGGATTGAACGGATTTGGATAATTCTGTGCAAGCTCATACTTATCCGGAGTCAGTGTTAATGTATTCCCGCCGACGCCTGTTATAAGTCCTGCAGTTATATTATCAATATATAAATTATTTCCGAAACCGCTCTTGGCAACAAATCTTACCTTGTTTGTTCCAGCAGGCATTAGGAATATTTTTGTTGCCCATTGTGAAGCAAGGGTAGGAGTGAATGCGCCGGGAAATGGTCCGCCCACTGTAGTCATATTTCCTGAAGAATTATAACCTGAGGACAAAGTCTGAGAAGCACCCATGCGCATCAAGGTAGTCCATGTCGTTCCGTTATTTGTGGAAGACTCTACTATGCATGAATCAGGTGCCAGAGTAGAGCCGCTTAAATAAAAAGCTTGTGAATAATTAAATCTTAAATAATTTGATGGCGATGTTGCTGCCGGGAATTGATTGCTTGTTAACGTTTGAAGCGGAGTTGAAGTCCCTGCCGTCCAGTAATCGTATTTCGCAGAGCCAACACCTGTTTGATAACCTCCCACAGCATTCCTTGTCCAGTATTGTGTTCCGCCACCCGCATCAAGTCCCCAGAATGGCGGTGGAAATGTAACGTCTGCAAAGTCTTGATTTAATGCAAGCAAACCTGCCCGTCTGAATGTTATTGTACGGTCCGGCGCTGTAGAGTTTAAGGAATCCGATGCCGTATATGCTCTTGCACGCCATTGGCCGGTAATGGAATCACCGGGTATTATTCCAAGAGCTCCGAGAAGAGAGTCCATTTGAGAATTTCTTATGGATAAAATGGTATCAAAACCGCCGCCGTTGGAAGCAAATCTGAAAGTTGCAGGATCAGTAAAAGTTGCTCCTGTTTTATAAAGCCACTTGTATGATATTCCAGCCCCTGATGCTCTCCAGTTGAAATTAATATTTGAATTATCAACTGGTGAAGTAATAACTGTAACCCCAGATGATGGTGAAATAAGTGTAAACGGAGCAAGAGAAGGTAGTCCGCGTTTCAGTGTGATCGCTCTCGGTCCGTTGGCAGCAACTAAAGAATCATTTGTTGCATTATTTCTGAATGCCCATACGCTCCATTGCCCGACAAGTGAATCGCCTTGTGCAACACCCAATCCGGCAAGCAAAATATCAAGCTGCCCTCCTGTTATTGATAACTGATTTCCTGTTGTAGGCAATGTAATTTTTCTGGTTGAGATGGTCGGACTTCCGAATATCCATTTGTATGATGCGGTGGAAGCTGATGTGTCCCATGTAAAATTATTTATCACCGTTGAATTCGGAACTGTAACTATCCTCGTTCCTGCCGGGGGAGTATTAAGATTGAATGCATTTAAAGGAAAGGTAGTGATCTGAAGCTCGGAGGTCCATGCCTGGTAAATGCCTGATCCGTCTTCCGCCCAGTACGGCCATGCCTTTCCTAATCCGGAAGTAATACCTATATAGTCACCCTGATAACCTCCCGCCAATCCTGAGATCGGCTTTGGTTTGAATTTATGATCGGAGATCAAAATGTCCGTCCATGTTGTGCCTCCATCCAATGACCTTGAAACATATATCTGTGCCGAATCATTTGACGGTGTATTTCTTGTATCGTAATAAATTACATTCACTCCTCCGGATTCGTCAACTCTTACAGCCGAGAGATATTGAAACTTACCATTTCCAGGAGTATCCTGATTGACTCTGACTGATGACCATGTAGTTCCTCCGTCGGAAGATCGGTGAAGTATTGCATCGGAAACATCGGTCGCCGGTGCAACATTTTTTTCTGCTGTAGCAACATAGATCCATCCATCCCTCGGACCGCCGCTTCTGTCAACATCAATTCTTGGAAAACCTGCTGCTCTGATCCCATTAAATAAATTTGATGCACGGATACCGTTCATGTTGCTTGCATTGTTTCTTGCTACTACCCAGTTCACACCGCCGTTAGTTGATTTTGCAAAACCCAGTGAATCTTCAGTTGAATTCTGACCGTTGGTTGTACAGTTAGCCCATACTACATAAACATCGCCGTTTGCAGCGACGCGCACATCGCATCCCTGATGATGATGTCCCGAAGATGGAGGAGGACTTACAGGTGCAACTGCAGACCAGTTCATACCGCCGTCTGTTGTATATGAAAGTAATATTCTGTTTGAAAAGCTGCCGCCGAATTCCGTATAAACTGTATAACTCCTTCCGTAAAAAGGACTCGAAGGCGCGTCATCTGTCGATGATAGATTTTTATCGGCATTTGTTGTTGCGCCGGGGAAGGTTAATGTGGGTGCCCAGTTAATTCCATTGTTTGTCGAAAAACTTGCTCCCATTGAAAATGATGTTGTTATATATGACATTAAGAATCTTCCGTCCTTGTCAATTATTGGTCCGGGATCTCCGCTGTTGAAACCGCCGTTGTTTAGTGTATCACTTCCAAACCAGTTAACTCCTCCGTTTGTAGTAACATAAACACCCGTACTGAATGTCGAGCCTCCTCTGAATGTATTGGCTGAGCCAAGCATTATCAGCGGATTGGTAGGATGACGTGTGATCGGTACTTCACTTTGTGTTCCGGTACTTGGATGCACTCGAAAGTTCGGACTGATCCCGAAAACTCCTATCGGTGTTTGCACAAATCTTTTCTCTGTGCTGAATACAATATTATCCTGCTGCGGTAATGGAGCATACTGACCGCTTGTATAAATCCTCATCATCTCCGGACTTATATTCCATTTTTCCGGGATCTCCGGAGATTTCTGACCTGTCATAATAAAATAAAACATTATTAGTACAGGAAGAAAGAAAAATAATTTCTTCATTAATTACCCTTTCATTTTGTTTATGTTTATATTTTGTTTTAAAAAAATTAATTGAGCTGAAGAGGCTACATTCCTTTATAGGTGAATTATAAAGTAAATATACGGGATCCCTTTCAGTATATTTTTTACTATTCAGATGTAAATTATTATTTTCTAAATTAACATCAGAGCATTATAATTACTTTAGAAGAACCATCCTTTTTATTTCATTAAAATTACCTGATTCAATTTTATAAAAATAAACTCCGCTTGTAAGATTGCTTGCGTTAAAATTCAGTGAATACTTTCCTGCATTTTGTCTTTGGCTCAATAAAACAGAAACTTCCTTTCCAAGGACATCATAAACCTTCAATGTTACAAATCCTGCTGAAGGAAGTTCATAACTTATCTTAGT
>JBDTLQ010000349.1:0-3935 GCA_039934715.1 Ignavibacteria bacterium
ATCAAATACAGTACCTCCGGTGTTGCTCCATGTTTCAATTGAATTCCTGTGCTTGAGCTGCAGGAGATAAGCAGTGCTTTTAAGAATGTTTGTACTAAAAAATGTAAATGTCCCCGAGCCGTCGGTATTTAAATAAGATCTTCCTGAATCTACAAGCGAGTAAGGCGCAAAGCTGTTTCTCAGGTAGCACTTCGCAGTGTCTCTTATCATTGTATTAGAAGCCGGATCATAAAAACCCTGTATGAGACTTTTATATCCGAGTACTTTTGGAAGGATAGAATTATTATTAAACTGCAGTCCCCAGGCGTATAACCTTCCCGTGTCAAGACCTGACAGGTCATTCACCGCGAGTCTCCAGTTTCCTTTTGAATTAATTCCGGTGAATCCTGAATTAAGATTACTAATTGGTCTTATCGAAGGAGAAAATGTTGCGTAAGTATTATTCGCCATAGGCAGGCTTGCCTGATCATCAAAGATAGTGATCACATGATCAGCGTTAGTAACGAGTGTGTTTGAATTCATAAGCTGAACAGTACTTCCGTCCGGTGCTATCAGCGATAGCTGAAGTGTCGAAATATCTTTATGATTGAGAGCGACATAAACATTCACATCACTTACAGTCTTATCAAGAAGTACATTAAGAGTATCGTCAGCCATCATGCCTGTAGAACCGGAAGCCGGAATTCTGTTGTCGGTCCTTTTCATAATGAATCCATTTTGAAATGGAAGAGTGTTGCTCCTGTTCAAAGGAGAAACAGGATACTCGCTATAGATAGAAGGATTAGCAAACACCGGAGAATTTCTGC
The DNA here is from genome assembly GCA_039934715.1 of Ignavibacteria bacterium. Lineage (GTDB taxonomy): Bacteria > Bacteroidota > Ignavibacteria > Tepidaquicellales > Tepidaquicellaceae > JAGPCH01. The sequence continues at coordinate 807 of JBDTLQ010000349.1, forward strand.
ATGATAAAAAAGGCGCGGCTAAAGTGTTGCACCATGTGTATCCGTCAAAATTGTAAGCAACATTATTTGTATATGGATATCCGTATTGAAGAGATGTATATAAAGAATCCTCTATATCAGATTGAGGTTTTGAGTATGGTGCGATCTTAACTTCATCTATGAATCCGTTAAAGCTTGTGAGAAAGCCTGTTCCTCCGATATACAAAGAATCAGGTCCGTCTGTAATGCTTCCGCCGAACGCGGGATTAATACCGCCTCTGACTCTTTTACCATTAACATAAAAACTGTAATACCTGAATATTCCATCAAACCAGCAGGTGAAGGCAACATGACTCCACTTGTTCAAAGCAATTGTATCCTGCGAATCAAATATTGCTCCGTTGATCTTCCCTGCAAGTTTCTGATTGATAATGTTAAGACTGTAATTTGTTGCGGCTCCGCCGGTTGCAGGTCCTTTGTGAATTATCGAACGGTCAAAATTTGTTCGCGGATAGATCCATGCTTCAAGTGTAACTCCTGTCGTCGGACTTAAATTCGGATGATCAGGACATGCTAAGTAATCGCTTCCGAAGCTAAGGTCGAGACAAAGATTTGTAGCGATAGTTTTTGAAGGCAGGTCACTAAGATCAACATCTGTAATGCTTCTTCCTACACCAAAATTAAAATTGCCTGAGTAATCATTCAGACTGAACGAGTTAGTGGCGACATTTCCGGCGTAAGCTTCCGATTGAAATGTCATCGACATTATAAGTCCGTTATAATAAAACCCTCCTTTAGTTCCGAGAGAGACACGCATGTTCCTTGTGATATCAAGAAACGTCAATGCTCTGTTCCATACTCTTACTTCATCCAGCATTCCGGAAAACGGTGTAGCGCTTGATGCTGCTCCGATAAAAAGTGAATCTGTGTTTGAAACCGGAGCGGCGCCGGCAATGACCACGCTGTTATCAAGTGCTCCGTTAAAAAAAAGGCTGAATGTATTCGTTGACGCGTTGTAAGAAGCTGCGATATGTGTCCACTGATTCAGCGGACAGGAATTATTGCTGGTCAGTCTTAAAGCTCCGTTGGTCCATACATCAAATCTTCCCGTACTCTGAAGTCTCATCCCGTATATTTTTGCTGCACCTACAGGACCACCTTTACATATAACTCCTTTGCTGAACCCGTTAAAAATGTTCAGATTGACCCATGCTTCAAGCGTGAAGCTGCCGGTGATGTTGGTAGTAGATGAATTTCTTACGGCGATGTAGCTTGAACCCGTGCCGGCGAATGAACAGGCCTGGTTCCAGTTCATCTGCGCTTTTGATGAATTACAAATTAATACAAAGCTGAGCAGTAAAAGAATAATTAATCTTGCTTTCATAAAAGTTTTTATAATTAGGTTTAAAGTTTATTAAATTGTAAATGAAGTTATCTTTTGACGTCTGACGTTTGACGTTGCAAAAGCTTGCGTTAGGGACTGCCCTTCTCCCCGCCTTATATTCTAAGACGGGTCGTCCGGCATCTTTCTGAGTGATAGAAAGGAAAGGAAACAATTTGGGTTTTAACTTGCTGTAACATCACTCAGAAATTTTTACTTTATTAATTAATCAATTATTAATCCGTACAAAAATAATGTTACGTCGTCCTGTCTCCAAAGAAATTTTTTCCTGTTTGCATCTTGGGGAAAAGGATCAAATACTTTTTATCTACCACAAAGACACAAAGGCACAAAGAAAAAAAATTATTTAATCTTATTTTTTTACCACTAAGAAGACAAAGTGCACTAAGGAAAAAATTATCTCCGTAAAGTCTTTGAACATTGAGGCAAAAATAGAATGTAAAATTTTTGTAAGAAAACAAGGGATGACTACAATTGTTAACTTTTGTGCCTTTGTGTCTTTAGTTGTAAAAAAATATTAAACAATTATTTTTCTTTGTGTCTTTGTGTCTTCGTGGTAAAAAATTTAAAGTCAGCGTCTTACGTCTTGCGTTCTTTCATTTTGCATATTATAATCAATTACTTCATTCTAATTTGTAAGAGTATTTTTGAAGAAAAACGGCGTTCCAATTATCCGGGAAGGTTCCTAAAAATAAAACAGATGATAAAAAACAGCGCCATACTGATCCTCAGGAGTTTTTCGGATGAAGAAGTAAAGCAGTTCGAGGATTTCCTGAACTCCCCTTTTCACAACAAGAACAGTAAGGTCATACAACTTTATGCTTCTCTCAAAAACTATCACCCCGGATATGATGATGAAAGCATTACAAAGGAAAATCTCTTCAGCGCACTGTACGGAAATGACAAGTATAAAGAATCACTGATCAGAAATCTTTTTTCAGACCTTAACATTCTCGCTGAAAAATTCCTGCAGCTGATTCATGTGAATAATAACTATACTTATGATAAGCTTCTTATTGAGGAGCTCAACATCAGGGACATTAATGAAGTGATGGGAAAAAAACTAAAACTTTTTGAAAAGAAAGTGAGCTCCAATAAATCCAGAGATCAGGATTATTACATGAATAAAATTTTCCTGCATGACATGCAGGGATTTATGAGCACTGATAAAACTCTGACTGAGAGTACCCGGCCAGTAGATATTATAAATAAGATCAAACTATTTCTGATAACTGTAATGGAAAGTTATTTCCAGCTCATCATTGAAGAACAGCGTGTCAACATTAAGCACAATTATGATTTCCTGAAATTCATACTCGGCTATTTAAAAGATCATTTAAAGGAGTTTAAAGATTCGCCTCTTTTATTAATCTTTTACACACTGTGGCTTTGTTTTTTTGAAAAAGATGATGAGAAGTATTTTTTGAGATCAAAGGAATTGATAGCGGAGAATTTTTCGCAGTTAACAATTGTCGATAAGAAAAACATATACGCTATAATTCAGACATACTGCATAAACAAGATAGACAGCGGGCACAGTGAATATAACAGAGAGCTTTTAAATGTGCTTCTCGAAATGCTGAAGCATAATATCGTCTCACATAAAAAAGACCTGATACATCTTAACCTTTACAGAAATGTATTGCTTCTTTGCATAAAGCTAAATGAGATAGATGTACTTGAAAAATTCATTAAAGATTATATCAGCTTTATTCGTGAAGAAAGCCGCGAAACCATGTACGCCTATT
>JBDTLQ010000350.1:0-3924 GCA_039934715.1 Ignavibacteria bacterium
GATATTTATAGGCCATTTCTCCTTCTTTATTTTCTCTTTCATTTCATCATCCGCATTGCTGAGAGCTGCAACAACCGGCGCTCCAACTTCCGTAATACAATTCCAATATATATCCGTGGTTCCACAATTCATTTTACTTTGAATTTCTTTCACAGAAACATTTTTCAGACCTGCTTCTTTGAATATATCCGCGATGAGTCCGTCCTTCGCGCAGCGGAACATTCCCGGCGCTCCGGGAGGAGGCGGCGGAAGCTGTAAAGTTTTATTTAGTACACCCATGGTCGCGGTCACCCAAAAATTCTTATCGGGTGAATACCAGACAGCTGTGGCAATTCTTCCACCCGGTTTTAAAACACGGAACATCTCTTTGGCTGCAAGCTGCATATCAGGAAAGAACATAAAACCAAAACGGCAGCTTATCGCGTCAAATGTATTGTCTTCAAACGGCAGTTCACAAACATCACATACTACAGTTTCAAAATTTTTGATCCCCCGCTTTTCTGCATTATCTTTAACGATATTCAACATGCCTTCCGCGATATCCACACTTATTACTTTCCCGCCTTTGAGCATGGTAGCAATTGTAAGTCCGGGTTCGCCCGTTCCGGAAGCCACATCAAGAATTACTTCATTGTCCATTGGTTTTATTAAACGGATGATCTCATCACCCATAGGTTTCAAAAAATCCATTGTGAGCTCATCCCATTTTTTCCAGCCGGGGGAAAATTTATTCCATGAATTTCTTTGCTGCTCACGTATCTCTTCGAGTTGTGATTCCATATTTTTTTAGATTAATGTTTAAATTGAATTATAAAAAATTTCAATAGTAATTAGTAATTTTATTGGAATCAGTTTGGAGTTTTGTTATTAACAGCGGGGATTAATACCAATTTTTACTACTGCAATATAAATAATATGGATGAGAATTTGTATGCAGCGAAGGAATGATACAGATAAGTACACGTCATTTTTGATTGAACGCGCCCGCCCGCCTCCGAGGCTGGCGGGCACGTTCCATTTTTTCTCGTGTACTTGGAAAATACAGATAGCATCAGTATATGCCCACGCATAAAATTAAGTAAAACTACCGATTGACACAACTGTGGTTTTTTTATAACTTACATCCGTTCTTTTTCTCCAAACTTTGACGTGCCGGTTCTGAATAGGGCCGCCGGCAAGGTAGTATAAGAAAGGCTACTTAATGTTTAGCCTCACACATATCTTTGAATCTGCCCACCCCGGGCATATTTATTGGGCAGGTTCACCTTTTAAAAATTCGACACTCTTTTTTCATAAAACCGCTTAACGGAGCATCCTGCATATTAATAAGGAATAGCACTAATCTGTTAAAGTTTTTTTGTATTTTGTTTAAGCCGGCATTTAAAACCGAATCAAAATCTGATCTGCTAATGGAAAATAAAACTCTTAAGAAACAGAAAACAACCGCGAAAAAAAATACAGGCACATTCGTCACCCGGGCATCGCATAAATTATTTCCTGTGGTGGCAATTGGCGCGTCTGCCGGCGGTCTTGATGCTTATACCAGGATTCTGCTGAACATACACACCGATACAGGAATGGCATTTGTAATTATTCAGCATCTGTCTCCGGATTATAAGAGCATGCTGAAAGACATACTTAACAGGAAAACTGAAATGGAAGTGATCACAATAAGAAATAATATGAAACCCGAGCCAAATAAAGTATATGTACTCCCGCCTACTTACAGTGCTCAAGTAAGAAAAGGAATTTTCCTGCTGAAACACCGCGGAAAAAGGCTGCATGTATTCAAGCCTGCAGATATCTTCATGCAATCACTCGCCGAAGATGATGTCCATTTTCCGATAGGGATTGTTTTATCCGGCGGTGATTCCGACGGCATGATCGGGATGGACTACATTAAAAAAGCCGGTGGGATCACTTACGCGCAGGATATGACCACTGCAAAGTTCACCGATATGCCTCAGAATTCCATCAGCGCCGGAGTTGTGGATTTTGTCATGTCTCCGGAAAACATTGCCAGAGATCTCAACAGGATAAGCAGCAATGAACACTTTGATATTACAAAATATCATGAGGGCTGGGAGGATGACTTTGAAATGAATGTAAAGAAAATTTTATCAATGGTACTGGCGCGAAAAAATATTGATTTCAGAAATTATAAACCCGGCACAGTAAAAAGAAGAATACTGCGAAGGATTGTTATCCGTAAATTAAAAAATATCAGTGAGTATGTTAAGTTCCTGGAGAACAATTCAGTTGAGATCGACGCGCTGAGTTCGGATATATTGATCAAGATCACAAAATTCTTCAGAGACCAGGAAATGTATAAAACATTAAAGCAGGTTGTCTTTCCTAAAATTTTCAAAAATGGAAGCAACCATAATGTAAGGATATGGGTGACCGCATGCTCCTCGGGTGAAGAAACTTATTCAATGGCTATGAGCGTCGCGGAGTATCTTGGTCCGAAAATCTCCCGTTATAACCTGCAGATTTTCTCTACCGATCTTAACGAAGCCGGGCTGGATAAAGCAAGGAGAGGAGTTTACGATGAAGATATCGCGGCCGATGTATCTGAGGAGAGGCTGAAGAACTTTTTTACAAAGACAGGTAAAAAGTACAAGATAAATAAAAAGATAAGAGAGTTCTGTGTTTTCGCTCGCCAGAATTTTATTCAGGATCCTCCTTTTTCAAAAATGGATCTGATCAGCTGCAGGAATGTGCTCATTTATATGGATGCAACTTTACAAAAAAAAGCTATACCTATATTTCATTACGCACTGAAGGACGGCGGCTATCTTGTACTCGGCTCATCGGAAAGCGTTGGAACCTGGAAAAATCTGTTTGAGACAATTGACAGGAAACATAAGTTGTTTTTAAAAAAGACATACTCATTTGAAAACGGCTATGATCATTTAAAAAAAGAAATATTTAATCTTGAATTAAGTAATCATTATGCAAAACCTGTATTGAATAACTATGTAGACTTTCATAAAGAGATCGAGCGGATCATGATCGAAAAATATTCGCCTTCAGGAGTGATCATAGATAAGCACCTGAATGTTCTTCATTTTAAAGGCAGCACGGGTGATTATATTGATATGCCGGAAGGACCGCCGGTGTATAATATTCTTAAGATGGCAAAGAAGGATCTTGTACCGGTACTCAGGTCTCTTTTAAAAGAATCCGTAAAGAACAACAAGAGCATACGCAGGAATAACATAAAATTTCCATTAAAAAATGAAATAAGAAATATAAACATAATTATAGAGCCTGTATCAAGCAATTCATCCGGACAGAAAACGTATATGGTTCTTTTTGAAAATCCCGGAAATTCAAATCTGCTTGAAGATGCGCTGGATTTCCATGTACAGAAAGCACCGGAAGGTACAAATCAAAGAGGAAAGACGGAACTTGCCCGAATCACAAAAGAGCTTGCCACGGGAAAAGAAAATCTTCAGATAGCCAGTGAAAAGCAGGAGGCAACAAATGAAGAGCTTCAGTCTTCGAATGAAGAACTGCAGTCAACTAATGAAGAGCTTCAGTCAACTAATGAAGAGCTTGAAACAATGAAAGAAGAATTACAGTCAAGCAACGAAGAACTTCTCACCGTGAATGACGAAATGCGGCTCCGCAACACGCAGCTTGCAACGGCCAATTCTGACCTTAACAATATTCTCAGCAGCATCATGATGTCAATTGTAATTGTCGATCACAGTCTGCGAATAAAAAGATTTACCAAGGATGCCGGTAAACTTATGAACATCATTCCATCCGACATTGGGAGAAAAATTACCGATATTAACCCGAATATAAGTATCAGTAATTTAAAAGAACTAATAAAAGGAGTGATCGACACTCCCGAGTCAAAAGAAAAAGAAGTGAAAGACAAGAATAATTATTTTTATTCAATGAGGATACGTC
>JBDTLQ010000351.1:0-3920 GCA_039934715.1 Ignavibacteria bacterium
ATAGTCGGGCTGGTTTGATATCAGGAATAATTTATATCCGTCTTCCTGAAATTTTATCAATGCTTCAATCACTCCGTCAAATAATTTCAGATCTTCTTTTTTATGAGGCGGCTCATACTCATTTCTTTCGGAGTTGAAAATAAGTTCGTTAATTACTCCGTCCCTGTCCAGAAATATTGCTTTGTTCATTTGTTCTTTCTGTCGGTTCCTTCCCACTTCATTTCATTTTCTTTGATCAATGGATGAGTCACCAGCAGGTGCCATATCGTTGCCTGAAACGACTCGGCATGAGGTGTAATGGTCTCATTATTTATAGTAGGAATAATAACACACGCGTCAGCAGTCTGCGCGGTATAACCACCGTCTTTTCCGACTATCCCGATAATAGATGAGTTCTTTTCCTTTGCGTATTTCAGTGCATTCACAATGTTCACGCTTATATTTTTTTCAACGTTTCCGCCTCCGACCGAAAAAATGAAAATACAATCTTTTGAATTCAGCCTGCTGCCTTTCAGCCAGTTGACAAATGAAGAATCCCAGCCGTCATCATTCACTCTTGCAGTTAGTTCTGAAACATTATCCGTCGGCGAGTAACATTCAATGCCCGCGATCTTTCGGAAATCATTGACAGCGTGCGAGGCATTGCCCGCGCTTCCTCCTACACCAAGCATAAAGATCCTGCCATCACTTTTCTTGATAGCCGATATTATTTCAGCCATTTTTTCAATCTGTATCTTATCGATCTTCTTAACGATCTCAATTACTTCGTTTAAGTAGGTATCAACGTAATTAGTGTCTATCAATCTAAAATTTTTTTTAAAAAATTATTCAAAATTTACTCATTACTCATTACTTATTACTCATTACTCATTACTCATTACTTATTACTCATTACTCTTTACTCAAAAACTTATTCGTTTCCTCAAGTCCCTCAAAAGAACCGATCTCGTAAAACCTTTCTTTTACTTCGAAGCCAAGTAATTCATTTTTCTTTAAAAGATTTTTGTAAACTTCCTCGAGATCAAATTCATTCTTATCCGCAAAATCGATAAAAGACTTTTTAGTAAGTATTCCCAGTCCGTAGTCAATGTATTTCATTTTATCATCAAAATTATTTTTATCATAACTAAGGATCTGATGGTCTTCAAATATAATATTACTTTTATCATATTTGCCTTCATTGCGGTAAACTGTCATCAGCCCGGACTTATTATTTGAAAAAAAATATTCATTTATTTTTTGAAAATCAGTGTTCAAATACGAATCACCATACATTACAAAAAAATTATCCTCCAATAAGCTCAAAGCTTTTTTTACCGCGCCTCCTGTACCTAAAAGCCTGTCACCGTCGAATGAGTATTTAATTTCAAGATCATGAAAATGATTTTTACGAAGATATTCTTTTATGAATTCTCCAAGATAGCTGGCACAAATTATAACTTTTGAAATATTATTTTTTTTTAACAGATCAAGCTGATGTAATATGAATGGCTTGCCTGCAACTTCAAGCATTGACTTGGGTATCTTCTCTGTAACGGGTCTTAACCTTGTTGCCATACCTCCCGCCAGAAGAACTAATGTTGATATCAACCTTTAAACTCTTTAATTATAAAACCCTGATTTGACACCTTCTTTTTCGAATGCAAACCATGTTGGATTCAGCCCGAACTTTTTCATCGAGGATAAAAATTTTGATTTATCATTTGGGCAATAAAAAAGTAAAAATCCTCCGCCTCCTGCGCCAATAACTTTTCCTCCGAGTGCACCGTTCTTTATCGCAGCTTCATATACTTCATCTATGAACGGATCCGATATCTTTTTCGAAATACCTTTCTTAATCATCCAGTGCTCATGAAGCAGTTCACCGAATTCATTGATCTTATTCTTCTCAAGTAATTTTTTTGTCTGCAGACCTATGTCTTTGATCTTTTGAAGACGCTCTATGACATCCTTGTTGTTTTGTTTGGTCTTTTGATTCTGATGTTTGAGAATATCACTTGCCGATCTTTTCTTATTAAGATAAAATAAAAAAAGGTTATTCTGCAATTCAATGAATGCTCCGTCATCTATTTTCACAGGCTCGACTGTAACACTTCCGTCTTTGTGAAATGTGTATGCATTGAATCCACCAAACACAGCAGCGTACTGATCCTGTTTCCCTATCGGCTCCTTCAGTAAATTGATTTCAATATTGCAGGCGCTTTCCGCAAGCTCATGCAATGACATGTATTCCCGTTTGTAAGCAAACAGCGCGCTTAAAAGTGATACCGTGAAAGTTGATGAAGTACCGAGCCCGCAATTGGAAGGAACATCCGCAATCGAAACGATCTCGACCTGCTTTTTTACTCCGCAATATTTCAAAGTGGCTTTGAAAATTCCGTGTTCAATATCTTTTATATCGTCAACAATTTCCGTTTTGGAATATGATAAACGTATCGACTCTTCAAATCTTTTATTCAGCAATATATGAACATACTTATTAATGCTTGCCGCAAGTAAGAATCCTTCATGCTTTTCGTAATAGGAAGGAAGATCCGTACCGCCGCCGCCCATTGAAATTCTTACCGGAGCCCTGGAAATTATCAAACGACAACTCCCTTCCAGTCAAATTTATTTTTCAAAGCGTCTTCATAAATTGATTCGATCGATTTCTTTATGGCTTCAGAAGAAGAATATTTATTTTTCCATCCTTTGCTTCTGATCTTATCCGAGTTAAGTCTGACTATAGGAACATCACCTTTCCATCCCCTGTCCCCTCCTGAAAAAACATAATCAACATTTTTCAATTTCAAAACATCAGCAGCTATGTCTGCAATTTCTTTTACCGTAATGTGATCCTGGGTTGAAACATTAAAGTATGAATAATCCTTCAAGAAATTTTTCTCGATCAGTCTCATTGCGGTAAGAACATCATCAACGTAGATGTATGACTTACTTTGAGATCCGTCACCGAGGATGTTGAGTTTAGTATTATCTTTTAATAATTTTTTCACAAAATCATATCCTACACCGTGAGTCTGATTAGGACCTACAACATTTGCAAACCTGAATGCAGCCGCGTTCATTTCAAACATAAAACAATACGAGGAGATCAAAGCTTCACACGAGAGTTTGCTCGCACCGTAGGTTGATATAGGCAGCTGCGGTGAATAGTCTTCGTCAGTCTCAGTATATTTTGCATCACCGTAAACACCGCTTCCTGAAGCGTACAATAAATTCTTAACTCCGGATCTTCTCATTGCTTCCAGAACATTATTGGTAAGATACGTCCCTTCCCAGAAATCTATATCGGGCTGCGTCATTGCTTTTGAAATATCCGGGTTTGATGCAAAGTGATAAACGATATCGGAATTTTTGATTGAATCTGTAAGCAGGTCTATATCCTTCACGTCGGCTTCGATGATAATTAAATTCTTATTATCCGAGATCTCGCCGAGATGCCATCTTTTACCGGAAGAAAAATTATCATAAATAGTAATATGACTTTCCTTATCTTCCTTGAAAATTTTTTTGCACAAATGACTGCCGACAAAACCCGCACCGCCGACTATGAAATATTTTTTACTCAATTAATTTTTAAGTTTTCTAAAAATTTTTCCTTTTGAAATAATACATGAATGACTGAAGCCGTTTTTTAAAGAACACCGGCAGAAAGGAATAAAGATATTGAGTGTAGTTCAACAAATAGGCTTTATAAAAATTCGGATAATCCTTACCGTGTGTCTTAACAACATCAACAACAGTCCTGGAATTTTCTCTTTGCTGAATAAAAGATTTATTCTGTCCCGCAGTCATGTAAGTTATAAAATATTCTTTCATATTATATAGCTTTCCTACTTTCCCCATCCTCAGCCAGAGCTCCATATCCTCAACGTGTTTAATATTTTTATAGCCGCCTAATTTAAGAGCAGCATCTTTTC
>JBDTLQ010000352.1:0-3910 GCA_039934715.1 Ignavibacteria bacterium
ACGCAGATTTTTTAAATAAGCTTTTAGTTAACATTTTTTTTATTAAGCGCTTTCCGAAATTATTGCTATTTTATAAATTATTTTATTTATTAATTATTATTTATTTTTTTGAGTTAACTATTTATATTGAAATTGTATAACACTTTATATTTAAGTAATTTTAAAATTAATAAAAAACAGAAGGAGTATTTTATTTAAATGGCAATAATGATTACCACCGAATGTATTAACTGTGGAGCGTGTGAGCCGGAATGTCCAAATACAGCAATCTATGAAGGGGGCGCAAACTGGGTTTTAGGAGGTAGTTCTCATGGGGATGGCGAGCCCACTCCCTCAGGAGCTAACGGTTTTTATTCAAGTGAATATTTTTATATAGTCCCTGATAAGTGTACCGAATGTGTCGGCTTCCATGATGAACCCCAGTGCGCGGCAGTTTGTCCCGTGGATTGCTGTGTTCCGGATCCGATGCATGTTGAGGATAAGGATACATTACTAAAAAGAAAAGAAGAGCTGGATGTAGAGGGAAGATAATTTTAGTTTTATATGTTAGTTAAAGATCGGTTGATTTCAATATCAATCGATCTTTTTTTCGAAGCTTTGATTATCGGGTTCGGAGCCTGGAATATCTCTTATGATCTGAAGATTGTTCAATTCTTCGCTCTTAAGTTCTCCGGAAAAATTTTCATCGGGGACAGAATCCTCATGATCATTCACAGCATAATCTCCGGTATCTTCTGGACCGGGTTTGATTTCCTTGCCGAAGATTTTTTTATAACCGAATAAGATAAGAAGAAAGCCGGCGGAAACCGCTATGTCAGCTACGTTGAAGATCGGCCATGAATAAATTGTCTTGCCGAATATTGTAAAGTTTGGGAAATCAAAATGCAGGAAGTCAACTACACGTCCGTAAAAAAACGGAGCATAGCTGTAGATCTTTCCGTAAAAAACACGGTCAATTAAATTACCGACTGCACCGCCTAAAATTAAGGCAAGCGCAAGTCGAAGTAGCAAACCTTCCTTTCGGTTTTTGTACAAAAAAAACAACAGAAGTATAGTTGCCACTATAGTGAACAGAGACAGAAAAAGTTTCCCGCCAATCTGAAGTCCGAACGCCATCCCCGGATTTTCAATATATGTGATCTTGAAAAAATCACCTATGATATTGAAAGACGACTGATACGGCATACCTTTAATATCTATTCCAAGGGCAGGAATGGAAATTCCCTTTACGTAAAGCTTTGTCACCTGATCGCATATTACTATGAATAAAGTTGCAAGTAAAACTTTCAATATTATTATCCTCTAAGGTTTTTACATTCGATGCAATGTTTTGTGATTGGCACGAGCTCAAGTCTTTCCTTTACTATCAGAGGACAGCTTCTGCATAAATTTTTCGGTTCGTCCTTACAGTCGATGCAGATACCATAAGTCCCCTGATCTATCCTCATAAGCGCTTCCTGCAGGTAGCCCAGATATTTTTCATCTCTCTGAACAAACAGATAATTCTTTTCTCTTTCCATTTCGTCAGTGCCCTGCTCTGCCATATGAGACGAATAAGTCAGATTGTCACCTTTGTATTCTCCTGAATCTTTGTCGACAAGAGCATCCATGTTCGCTTTGGCACTTTCAAATATAGCTTTTCTTTCCAGAAGGATTATTTCTCTGAAATGCTTCAGCTCTGCTTTAGAATATCTTACTTTTTTGTTTGGCTTAAATTTCTTTACTTTCTTTTCGATTACGTCCGCATTTGTACGCTGCGCAGGTGTGTTTGCCAATATTGCTCTTAGATTTTTTCCATTAGCCCTGATAACTTTCTTCTCAGGTTTTATTCTCGCAGCTTTTAAAGCGGCAGTGGTTTTCTTTGCCGGCTTACTATTCAATTTACTTTTATTGATCACATTTTTCTTTTGTGTCTTTTCCATCTTACTTTGAGTCTTTGATTTTTTAACGGCGGGCTTTACGGTTTTTTTTCCGGTTAATGTTTTACTTTTTTTTAATACCTTGGTCTTTGATTTTGCCATTTTTGCTCCCGTAAATTATTATGAATTAAATTAATTTATTTTTTTGAGAAACAGCTCAACCGGTTCGCCGTTAATTTCCGATTTAACAAAAGCGAAATCATAACCGTTTGCGCTTTCTATATTTTCACTTAATGTTTCCGCCTTTATATAGTCTATGTTTCTTTTTATTGCTAAACTTATGTTCTCCGATGATCTGAAATAAATTTTTACCTTATCACTTACATCAAAATCATTTGTCCTTCTGAAATTCTGGATCCTGTTTACAAATTCCCTGATTATTCCTTCCTCAATCAGTTCATCATCAAGTTTCGTATCCAGTGCGATCGTCAGATCGCCGTAAGTATCAACGATCCAGCCTTCAATATTATTGGTATAGATCTCAATATCATCTCTTGTAAAATCAAATCCTTCAAGACTTAACTTCCCGGTTTTCTCTAACTCAGAGATCTGCGCGGATGTAAGTCCGTTGATTATTTTCTGAACTGCCTTTACATCCTTTCCGAACTTAGGTCCAATGGATTTAAAATTAGGTTTGGATTTCTTTACAATAATATCCGAATCCCCCTCAATAAAATTCAGCTCTCTTACGTTCACTTCTTCCAGTATGACATCTTTTACATTCTGAATTTTCTGTCTGTCATCATCATTAAGGACCGGGATCAGGATCTGTCTCAGCGGCTGTCTTACCTTAAGATTATTCTTAACCCGAATTGAACGTATAAGATAAACGATATTCTGTGCCAGCTGCATTTCTTCTTCCAGCGGAGAATTCGTCAGAGACTCATTAACTTCAGAAAATTCTGTCAGATGTACGGATGTGTCCGAATCCGAAAGAGTCATGTAAAGCTTGTCCGAAAGAAACGGTGAAACGGGTGCAATTAATTTTAAAAGCTCAGTGATCACTTCATACAGTGTCTGATATCCGGATAATGAGTCACCGTCAATTCCAGAGCCTCTTAACCTCTTCCTGTTTCTTCTTACATACCAGTTAGACAATTCATCAATTGTAAAATCATACAGGATCCTTGAAGCCTTTGTTATGTCATAATCATCCATTAACTCAAAATATTTTGCCCTGACAGTATTGAATTTGGATAATATCCATCTGTCTATTACTGGTCTCTGAACAGGCTCTGTACTTTTCTTCGCATCATAACTAAACTCTGTAAGATTGGAATATATTATGAAAAATCTTACAACATTGATCAGAGTATCAAAAAATTTATTCTGTACTTCAATAAGGTCATTTTCGTTGAACAGTTTTGAATTTCCCACCGGTGAGGAAGAGATCATATACCATCGTAAAACATCCGCCCCGTATTTTTCCATCATATCAAACGGGTTCACAATGTTCCCTAATGACTTGCTCATCTTCTTTCCGTTCTTGTCGAGTATGTGTCCGTTTACAATTACATTCTTGTATGCCGGTTTATCAAATAAAAATGTACCGATGGCGTGCATTGTATAAAACCAGCCTCTTGTCTGATCTATGCCTTCGGCAATAAAATCCGCGGGATAATTTTTTTCAAAAAGCTCTTTGTTTTCAAACGGATAATGGTGCTGCGCAAAAGGAACACACCCGCTGTCAAACCAAACATCCGCGAGTTCGTTCACTCGTGTCATTTGTTTACCGTCCTTCGAATTAATAATTATTTCATCAATGAAAGGTTTATGTAAGTCCAGGCTTTTTTCATCTGCATAAACTTTACCAAAATTTATGGATCTGTCTTTGAGTTCCTGAATGCTCCCGATACATTCGTAATGCTCCTTTCCGCTTTCATCAGTATATTGCCAGACGGGTAAGGGTGTTCCCCAGAAACGATTCCTTGACAAAGCCCAGTCCCTGTTCTCTTCAAGCCATTTACCAAATCTGCCGGTGCCGAATGATT
>JBDTLQ010000353.1:0-3900 GCA_039934715.1 Ignavibacteria bacterium
CACTCAACACACTCAACACACTCAACACACTCAACACACTCAACACACTCAACAACACTCCACACACTCAACACACTCAATCTTCCGACAACGCCATCTCCACCGCATCCTCCAGCGATAGCTCTCTGCCTTTTGTGATCTCTGCATGTGTCTTTTCCTCTCCGAGCAATTTTTTTATTTCGATTAAAGTTTTTTCAAATATAAGCCTATCACTAGTTTCCATGCTCGCGCCTGAAGATTCAAATGTTAATTGAATTGCACCGATCATCCTTGCAGCTGTTCCGGGTTTGCCTTCATATAATTTTACTGCGGACATTCCGTTTAAACCGGATATCAGCATGTCAAAGTCCGGGAGCTCTTTCTGTAAATTAAGAGATTCAGTGAAGAGGGACCGGGCAGTATCGATTTCTCCTTTGCTCAAAGCGACCTGTCCTAAATTACTCAACGCGTCGAGTATCCTTGCCATCTGGCCGATCTCTTTGCTTAATGCCAGACTTTCATTGAGAATAGACTCAGCCTTATCAAGATCATTTCTTAAATAAATTATGTTACCAAGATTGGATAACGTTCTGGCTATGCCGATCTTATTGCCCAGGTCCTTGTTTATTTTCAAAACTTCATAGTAAAGTTTTTCCGCTTCTTCATAATCACCAAGAAAAGTCTGCACTACTGCAAGGTTGTTTAGTCCGACACCTGTCAGGAATTCATCACCTATACTTTTTGCAGTTTCAACTGTTTCTTCAAAATATTTTTTTGCTTTGTCAAACTCCAGCCTTACAAGCGCTATCAGTCCTATCGAGTTGATCGCCGTTGAAGTTACTTTTTTGCTGCCGGTCTCCCTGCTAAGCTGCAGGCTTTCTTCTAAATATTTCTCCGCGGTATTGTATTCCCCCCTGTTATAAGCACTTACTCCAAGCGAATTTAAAACTCCGGAGGCAGCGACTATATCCCCTAGTTCGCGGTAGATCTTTAAGGATGATTCAAAAAATTCATTTGATCTGATACTATTGCCTTTGTACTTTTCAATGAGGCCTGCCACTCTGTTTGATCTGGCAAGGATGTCAGGTGACAGGCTTCCGGGATTTGACATGAATTTTTCCAGCCACACTCCGCATTCCAGACCATATCCTCTTGCTTCCCAGTAATCATCAAGGGCGCATACCAACCCGGCTCCTTGCTCAAATAATTTTTTCTCCAGAGACCACGTTAAAGCCGCTCTGAGGTTTGAATGCTCCGATTCAAATTTGTCGAGCCACTCTTTTGCCTTTGGACCAAACAGCTCTGTCCGTGCCGTCTCAGCTGTCTTTAAAAAATAATTCAGATGATCTGTCCTTATCTTTTCCTGCTCACCTGAATTATTTAATTTCTCATCACCATACCGGCGCATCGTTTCAAGCATGCTGTATCGGTCTTTTGCTTCTGCGTAAATTATAATTGATTTTCCTGTCAGCTCATTCATGAGATCAAGTATGTCATCCGCGCTGAGATCATCGTCACTGCAGATCTCTTCGGCGGCTTCAAGTGTCCATCCTCCCGAAAACACCGACAGCCTTTGCCAGAATATTTTTTCTTTTTCCGAAAGCAGATCATAGCTCCAGTCAATGAGCGCTTTCAAAGTCTGCTGTCTCGGTAGTGCGGTTCTCTTTCCTCCGGTGAGCAGTCTGAACCTGTCACTTAATCTTTCATTTATTTTTTCAGGTGAAAGTACACTTATCCTTGCGGCGGCAAGCTCTATTGCCAGTGGAATTCCGTCAAGATGAAAACATATCTGCGCGAGCGCCGGAGCATTGTCATTGTTAACTCTGAATCGCTGATCAACCGCCAATGCTCTTTCAATGAACAGTCTTACAGACTCGTACTGTGAGAGCTGCTCAGGGGAAGAGTTATCTTTCGGATCGGGAAAAGCGAGAGGCAGCACGCTGTGAGTTTGTTCACCGTCGATCCTTAATGATTCTCTGCTTGTAACAATTATCTTTAACCCGGGAGAGTATTGCAAAAGAATTTCAGAGATCCTCGCGCTCGGGTCAATAAGATGTTCACAGTTATCAAGTAAAATAAGTATCTCTTTGTCTTTTAAATGATCGCATAAAGTTTCTTCGGATGTTTTATTCTGCTGTTCTTTAATTCCGATCGACTTCATTATGAGTTCAGGCAGATGTGAGGGATCAGTCAGCGAAGCGAGTTCGACGAACCATACTCCGTTCTCATAATCATCAATGGACTCCGCTGCAGTCTGAAGCGCAATTCTTGTCTTGCCTGTTCCGCCGGGACCGATCAATGATAAGAGTCTTGTACCCGACAATAAATGTTTTACATCCGACATTTCCTTTTCTCTTCCTATAAAACTTGTCAGCTGAACGGGAAGATTATTCGGACGCGCGTCAAGAGTTTTCAACGGAGGGAAATCTTCACGAAGCCCGTGTGATACAACCTGATACAGCTTCAAAGACTGTATCATGTCTTTCAATCTTCTTTCACCCAGATCCCTGAATGAAATAACTTCTCCTCGTTCATTTGTGAGAGGAAGATTCGAAGCCTTGATCTTTTTTTTGATCAATGCATCCGCGTCATCTGAAACAATAATCTGTTCGCCGTAAGCAGCGGACATTACACGCTGAGCTCTTGCGAGTGTAATGTAACCCATGTATCCCGATCCGCTCCATTCAGCAGGACCGCTGTGAATTCCGATGCGGATCTTTATTACTGCATCTATCCATTTTTCCGACGCGAGATCATTCTGCATCTTCACCGCTGCTTTGACCGCGTCATCCGCGTTTTCAAATGCACTACAAAACGCGTCACCTATTATATCAAATACAAAACCATTATGGGATGCGATCGCTTCATTTAATATAGAGTTATGTTTTTCAAGTGCGTGAGGAAGTGTAAGAGGAAATTGCTGGGCAAGCCTTGTGCTTCCTTCGATGTCAGTGAAAAGAAAAGTAACTATACCGTTTGGGATCATAATTTCAAATTTCAGATTACAAATTACGAATTATGAATTACAAATTTCCGTATTTTTTTTTACCACAAAGTTGAGTAACTCCGGTTTTTTTTACCACAGAGACACAGAGTATAATTAATTCTTATTACATTGTACGTTCTCTATCAGGAGATTATGAATGAGGTTATGAAAACGTTATTCTCACCTCTCCTTTGGAAGAGATTGTTTCAAACATTAGTTTTACCTCGAAGGCTCAAAGACTCCAAGAAGACAAATTCAAAATCTTTATTCTTTGAGCCTTTGAGTCTTTGAGGTAAAAGATAATAACTTGTTTTGAGACAGACTCTGAAGAGGGGCACGGGGTGAGGTTCTTTCTTCTCCATACACTACTTGATGTTTATTTTAATAATTTAATGAACTATTTTTGCTTGCAAAACAAAGTCTTTGCTTTCTTGATCTTGCAGCTGTTCAAATTAAAACTTACATAAGTAAACATTATGAAAAAATTTGTAATACTATTTGTTATACTATCTACTGCACTTTCTTTCAACTCTTCATTTTCTCAGGATACAACAGTACAGGAGGCTGCTGAATTCATAAAAATTAATTTAAATCATAGCGGCAAGTCTGTGAATAAAACGACGGGTAATTCCTTTGATGAAATTTTTTCTTCTGATGAGTCAGAAGGAATGAATTATGAATTCACCGGGGACTTTTCATTCTCAGTAATTTCCACAGGTTATTGTAAAATTACACTTGTTGAATCATCAGCAAGCAAGACCAGAATATCTTTTTCACCGGATGGTGAAAGCCCGGATGAAACTCCGATATATTCAAATTTCGGATACCTGAATGAGGATACCATTACAATCGACTTCAGCAAAATTTCCAGAATTGAATCTGACAAGTCGACAATTACGGTTATCACTTATAATAATATAAATTCCATTTTACAT
>JBDTLQ010000354.1:0-3895 GCA_039934715.1 Ignavibacteria bacterium
CCGGTGATGTCATTAAGGAAAAAATGTTCGCGTCCATTTTTCCGGGTTATTATTTATTTGAGTGAAAAATGGAAATATGGTTTGGTATTTATTTTAATGAGCGGTTCAAAATCTAAACTCTTAAGTCAAAGATCTAAAATGTCTGCACAACTTCTTTTGTGAAAATGATATCGAAATTTTCTTTATTTGTCACCTCCATCCTGTATTTCAAATTACCTTCAGCTACTCCGGTGTCAGTTTTGAAATAAATGCAATAACTCCCATTATCCATTTCGCCATCAGTTAAAACCTGCATGACTCTATTGTATGAATCCGAGACTGTAATTTTTACTATGGCCTCTTCCGGAATAATGAATCTGACAATGCTGATATTATTTTGCTGATCAGGTATAATCTCCAGTGTGTAGCCGGCTGTATTTACATTTAGAGGCAGAGTCTGCCGACCAGGGACTGCCTTTGATGTGGTGGCGACCATCAGAACTATGAGTGTTAAAATTAATTTTTTCATTTCTTTCTCCTTTGGGTTAAATTTATTTTTTTCGGTTATCATTAAATGAACTGCTACAAAAATATGCTGGCAATTTCATATTACCAAAGAAACTTTTCGGCAGGTTTCATAACTAAGATGCTTACTTATTTTATGGGAATGTCTTATTTTGTGCGGTAATTAAAACTTATTCTGACTTGAAAATTGATTCTTTCTAAAAAGTTGTGGCGCAAAATTTATTTTGCGATATTTTTTAACAATAAATTTAAATAAGTGCATAAAAGCTCACTTCTCGAAATCATCAGAACATTCACTCAAAAAGAATTAATTAAGTTCGACGACTTTGTTAACTCTCCTTATTTCAATAAAAATAAGAACGTTATTAATTTATTTATTGAAATAAAAAAGTATGCTCCTGATTTTGCACATAATGGTCTGGAAAAAGAATTACTATGGGAAAAAATATTTCCGGGTAAGGAATATAATTATGGAATAATGAAAAACCTGATCTTTGATCTGAATAAACTTGCCGAACAATATATTATTTCAATGAAATTTAATGAAGATGAACCTTTACACAGCAAATATTTGCTGCGGGGACTTTTTGACAGGTACATGCAGGACTATTTTTTCAAAACGATGGTAGCTGCGGAAAGGAAATATAATATGAAATACTTTTTACAAAAAAATTACGAAAGTGCGGATTATTTTCGCTTCAGGGCAGAGCTGAAAGATTTTGATTTTACCTATCAGCAGCATTTTAAAGTAAAAACTAACTTGATAGAAAAATACAATTTAAATTCCGCAAACCTGATATCGGAGTTCTTTATTGAAATTTTCAAAACTTACAATAATATTGAAGCAGAAAGCGTTAACCGAAATTCCGACGTAAGCAATAATCCGATAGTTTTTTTTCTTAAGTATGTGATGAAGGATAAATTTGAAATGCTGTTTGATAAACTTAAAAATATCTCCGGAGAAGGATATGATGTACTGAAGATTTACTTTCTGATGTTTGAATCTTTATCTGCTGACAAAAACGCAAGTAAATATTTTGATTTCAAAGACTGTGTCCTGAATAGCCGGAAATACCTTTCAGACTCGGAAATGAGATCACTTCACAGCTGTCTCATAAACTCATATACTTTTGATCCGCCTGAGGGAACAAACTCTGATATTGAGCTGCTGGAAATTTTTGATTACATGATTGAAAAAAACATTATCAAAAGACCCGGTGAGAGATGGATCGAAGAACATGTTTTCTCATAATACATAATTCATTGCGCTAATACACAAAACCCTGATAAGATCAGAACCTTTATTGAAAAATATAAGCAAAACATAAATCCTGAGGTATTTAAAAATTTAACTGTTGAAATAAACTGCATCCTCAGCTTTCTTGAAAAGAAATATGATGATGCTTTAAAATATCTAAACGAACTTGAACACAGTACTTTCGGTAAAAAACTCTTATCGCGATCATTGAAGTTAAGACTTTTTTATGAAATGAATAATTATGAATCCTTCATTTATGAGATAGACGCATACCATCATTTTCTTGACAATAATAAAATTCATATTAATACGCCTGGGTTAAACAAGAACAGGAACTCATCAACCAAAAAGTATATTGACTACCTGAAAAAACTTTTCATCCTGAAAAATGAATTTACAAAAGAAAAATATCTTGAACTAAAAGTTCTTGCTGAAAGCGAGTACAGTAATAATGCCTGGCTTAAAGAGAAGATCAAAGAGATCGAAGTATCAAACGGGATAAAGCAATCGAAACGTATAATTTCATAAAGTTATAGAGTGAAAGAGTTATTATACGTCTAACATGTCATGTTGTAAGAGTCAACCATCTAAAGTTACAATACAGCTTTTTACACGCGCTGATCCATAGCAAATGCATAAGACTGCGAGCTGCAATAACAATTAAGAATTACTGACTAGTACTCAATATCCTAATACTCAATACTCAATACTTAATACTCAATACTCCATACCCAAAAACAAAAAGCTCAAACTCATTTTCTGAATTTGAACTTTTGTATTGTGAGACCGGATGGATTCGAACCATCGACCTACGGCTTAAAAGGCAGTTGCTCTACCGCTGAGCTACGGTCCCCTTTCCATTAAAAATTTATTACTATCTATTTTTTTCAGCTATTTTTATCCTGTTGATCGCCCGCTGCAGGGCTAATTTTGCCTCTTCCTTTTCACTCACATTAGCTTCCATCATTTTAAGGATCTCTTCAGCTCGTGATTTGGAAAGTGTGGCTCTCTTAATATCTATTTCTACTTTTGACTCGACTGATTCGGCAAGTACGATCGCTTTATTATTTTTTACTTCGAATATACCACCACTTGTAGAATATTCAAATATGCCTGAATCCTGTCCAATCTTTATTATGCCTATCTCAAATGAGGAGATAAGTGGAGCGTGATTTTTCAATACCTGAAAGCTTCCCATTGTTCCGGGGACAGTGACTGACTTTACTTCACCTTCAAAAATTGTCTTAACAGGACTTATTATTTCTAAATGAAAATTATCCAAACTTATGGTTGTTTTTTATTCAGCAAGTTTCTTTGACTTCTCGACAGCTTCTTCGATAGTTCCAACAAGATAGAAAGCATTTTCAGGAAGATCATCATATTCACCATTAATGATTCCCTTGAAGCCTTTGATGGTATCTTCAAGCTTTACATATTTACCCGGTAAGTTTGTAAACTGTTCAGCTACAAAGAAAGGCTGTGATAAGAATTTCTGTATCTTTCTTGCTCTTGATACTGTCAGCTTATCTTCGTCTGAAAGTTCATCGATACCTAAAATATTAATTATATCCTGAAGATCTTTATATGTCTGCAAGATTTTTTTTACTCCTTGTGCAACATTATAATGGTCTTCGCCTACGATAAGAGGATCAAGAATTCTTGAAGTCGATGTAAGCGGATCCACAGCCGGATAAATACCAAGCTCGGAGATCTTTCTTGACAACTCTGTTGTAGCATCAAGGTGAGCAAAAGTTGTCGCAGGAGCCGGATCGGTATAGTCATCCGCCGGTACATATATAGCCTGTATGGATGTAATGGAACCTGTTTTTGTCGAAGTTATTCTTTCCTGTAATGCACCCATCTCTGATGCAAGCGTCGGCTGATATCCAACTGCCGAAGGCATTCTTCCAAGAAGAGCGGATACTTCAGAACCTGCCTGAGTAAATCTGAAAATATTATCCACGAACAATAAAACATCTTTACCCTGATCTCTGAAATATTCTGCAATAGCCAATCCTGTCAAAGCTACTCTTTGTCTGGCTCCCGGCGGCTCATTCATCTGTCCGAATACAAGTGCCGTATTCTTTAATACACCTGATTCCTGCATTTCAAGATACAGATCATTTCCTTCTC
>JBDTLQ010000355.1:0-3894 GCA_039934715.1 Ignavibacteria bacterium
AATACTTAATACTTAATACTTAATACTTAATTATCAGGAGAAATAGAAAATGCCGGAAGTAAAATCAGACGAAATATCCGCTATACTCAGGAAACAGTTATCTGGATTTGAAACAGAAGTTGATATATTTGATGTTGGAACTGTACTTTATGTTGGTGACGGAGTTGCGCGTGTTTACGGGTTGTCAAAATGCGAAGCGGGTGAGCTTGTAGAATTTCCAAACGCAGTTTTCGGGATCGCGCTTAACCTTGAGGAAGACAATGTAGGATGTATTCTTTTCGGAGATACGTCTCTTGTAAAAGAAGGCGATACCGTTAAGAGAACCGGAAGGATCGCTTCAATGCCGGTGGGTGAAGCAATGCTCGGAAGAGTTATTAACCCGCTCGGAATTCCTATCGATGGTAAAGGAGATATTCACACTGATAAATTTCTTCCATTGGAAAGAAAAGCGCTTGGAGTTATTCAGAGACAGCCTGTAAAAGAACCATTGCAGACAGGTATAAAATCCGTTGACGCGATGATCCCTATCGGCAGAGGACAAAGAGAGCTTATCATCGGCGACAGGCAGACAGGAAAGACGGCGGTTGCTATTGATGCTATCATCAATCAAAAAGGAAAAAATGTATTTTGTATTTATGTTGCCATAGGACAAAAGGGATCGACGATCGCACAGGTGGTAAAGAGTTTACAGGAAGCAGGAGCAATGGAATTCACTACAGTCATTGCGGCTACAGCATCCGACCCTGCACCGCTTCAGTATATCGCTGCGTTCTCGGGAGCTACCCTCGGAGAATATTTCAGAGATTCAGGAAGACACGCACTTGTTGTTTACGATGATCTTACAAAGCAGGCAGCATCTTACCGCGAGGTTTCATTATTGTTAAGAAGACCACCGGGACGTGAAGCGTATCCTGGAGACGTTTTCTATCTTCACTCAAGACTGCTTGAAAGAGCTTCAAAGCTTTCGGATGATCTTGGCGGAGGAAGCTTAACCGCATTGCCAATAATTGAAACACAGGCGGGTGACGTTTCGGCCTATATTCCAACCAACGTTATTTCTATCACTGACGGTCAGATCTATCTTTTGGCAAACCTTTTCAATGCAGGTATCAGACCGGCTATCGATGTTGGTATTTCGGTATCACGTGTTGGCGGTAACGCGCAGATCAAAGCAATGAAGAAGATCGCGGGTACGCTCAGACTTGATCTTGCACAGTACAGAGAGCTTGAGGCATTCGCGAAATTCGGTTCTGATCTTGATAAGGCAACTATGCAGCAGTTAAGAAGAGGTGAACGACTTGTTGAGGTATTAAAACAGAAGCAATATTCACCTGTGCCTGTTGAAAATCAGGTGGTAATAATTTATGCGGCGGCTAAAGGTTTTCTAGATGAAATTCCGATCAATGATATTCAGAGATACCAGACAGATTTCATGCAGGAGATCGAGAACATGCACGGAGACATTTTACAAAGCATAAGGGAAACAAAGGATCTTACACCGGAGAATACAGAGAAGATGAACAAGGTAATGAAAGATTTTACGGAAAGGTTCAAGACGACGTTAAAGTCGTGAGTATTGAGTCGAGAAGTATTGAGTATAAAGAATTAGGACAGAGTATAAGTAATAACGCTACTAACTATTAACTACTAACTATTAACTGATTTGATTTGGCAACGCTAAAAGAACTTAAAGTACGTATCGGCGGAGTAAAGGGAACACAGAAGATCACCAAGGCTATGAAGATGGTTGCTTCCGCTAAGATGAGACGCGCTCAGGAAAGAATTATCTCAATGCGTCCTTATGCACTGAAGATCAATGAGCTTCTTACGAATCTTGTTGAAGCGGCGGGTGATGAAGCTGATAATATTATGGAACAGCGTGAGGTTAAAACAAAGCTCGTTGTGATAGTGTCATCCGACAGGGGACTCGCGGGTTCATTCAATACAACTCTTATAAGGTATTCACTTAATTACATAAACACTTTAGGTAAAGACACAAAAGTAATTGTAGTCGGAAGGAAAGCAAACGACTCACTGAAGAAGAAAGACCTGAACATCATTAAATCTTATGTAAATATTTTTAATGACCTGACTCTTGAAGTTTCCAATGATATAGTTAATTTCATTACTGATGGATATACTAACAAACTTTATGACAGTGTTGAGATCATTTACAATCAGTTCAAGTCAGTAGCGAAACAGGAAACAGTGAGAGAGCAATTCCTTCCTCTGATCAAAACGGGAAAACAACCGGGAGAGAAAAAGGAGAAAGCTGTGGATTATATATATGAACCGGGTGCTGCAGAAATATTAAAGGATCTTATTCCGAAGCAATACAGAATTCATTTCTGGAAGGCTCTGCTGGAATCAAACGCGGCCGAGCAGGCAGCGAGGATGACAGCAATGGAAACCGCTACGAGGAACGCTTCGGATCTTTTAAAGATACTTGAGCTTTCATACAACCAGGCAAGACAGGCTGCCATTACAAAAGAGATACTTGAAATTGTCGGCGGTGCCGAGGCTCTCAAAGAAGCATAATAGTTTTAAGGATCACAAATTTTTGAAATCCCGATTTTTTTTTAAAAGTCGGGATTTTTTCTTTCATGACGTGTAATATTTTATTCTTTATTTGATAAAGTAAAGAAATTAATTTGAGCAATGCTTAACAATTATTTTACAATAAGAGAGACCGCTGATTATCTTAATAAGAATGTCCCGGGATATATCATTCATGAAATATATACTCAGGAGAAGAACAAGCTTCTTATTGAACTATTGAATGAAAACAATAAAGATGAAAAAATACTTGAGTATTCTATAGAAAAAGGGTTTCAGTATCTTTTGTTCAAAGAAAATTTTTCAAAGGCAAAAAAGAATTATGTGAACCTGTTTGAAGAAGCTTACTATATAAAAATTAACAGTGTAAATATTTACAATGATGACCGTGTAATATGTTTTGAGATAGGTGAAGATGCAAAGTTGATGTTTACCTTTTTTTCAAACAAAGCCAATGCATATCTGATTGAAGGTGGAGTTATCAAAGGATCGTTTAAAGATAATGCTGCAAATTTAAATAAGAATATTGAAGATGTAATTTTTCCGAAGAAAGATCCGGCAAAAGTTTATGATGAGAATATTTCAATTGAGACATATTTAAAAAAGAATTTCAGAACATACGGTGATGATTATCTGAAAGAGATTATGCATCGCGGCAGATTATTGAAAGAAGATATCATTGATGAATCGAAAGCGGAGAAGATCATGAGTGAACTGACAGTAATTAATAAAGAGCTGAATACTCCGGAGTTTATACTTTACAGAAAAAATAATGAGACACTTATCTCATTAATAAACCTCAGGCATCTTAAAGATCATGAATCATCAAAGTTTGAGAATATAAATGAACTTCAGTCTGAATATTTAAAATTAAAGTACAGATACGAGAAGACTGAAGCACTTAAGAATTTAAGAATAAAAGAGTTTGCTAAAAAAATTGAGAATGTACGGCATAAGATCAATAGCCTGAAAGTACAGTTAACTCACAGTTCGGATTCTGAAAGTCTGAGGATAGCGGGAGATACGTTACTTGCAAATCTTGATAAGATCAATAAAGGCGACAAGAAATTTTCTTATACAACCGAGGATGGGATAGAAGAAGATATTAAACTTAAGGAAGATCTCACTCCTGCGGAGAATGCTCAGAATTATTTTGAGAAATATAAGAAGCAGAAAAAATCAGTAAGCATATTAAAAGATAAAATCATTATTATGAATACAGAGAAAGCGAAGCTTGAATCGGAACTGGCAAAGGTAAATGAAATGACCGGTTACAAAACTTTAATAAAAGAAGAGAAGAGATCGGAGCGGAATAAAAATGACGAGACTTCAAGATTC
>JBDTLQ010000356.1:0-3894 GCA_039934715.1 Ignavibacteria bacterium
TGAGTCAACATCATGGAACGATCCATCAAATAATTTCACCTTAATGTCTTCAACAGGATATCCTGCAAGAACACCATTCTTCATTGCTTCCTCAATTCCATCTGCAACCGGATTGATGTATTCTTTTGGTATTGAACCGCCAACAATTCCATTTTCAAAAATAAATCCTTTTCCCTTTTCATTCGGCTCCAGCTCTATCCATACGTGACCAAACTGACCTCTACCACCTGACTGTCTGACAAACTTACCTTCCTGTATGACTTTTTTCTTGATCGTCTCTTTATAGGCAACCTGTGGATTTCCAACATTAGCATCAACTTTAAACTCCCTTTTCAATCTGTCAACAATTATATCAAGATGAAGCTCGCCCATTCCTGAAATAATTGTCTGACCTGTTTCTTCATCAGTCTTAACTCTGAAAGTCGGATCCTCATCAGAAAGCTTCGCTAACGATTCACCAAGCTTATCCTGATCAGCTTTAGTCTTCGGCTCAATTGCAATTGAAATAACCGGTTCGGGGAATATGATCTTCTCAAGAACTATCGGATCGCTTTCATCACAAAGAGTATCACCTGTTTTCGTATGTTTCAAACCTACTGCAGCAGCAATATCACCACAGTAAACTTCTTTTATGTCTTCACGGCTGTTTGCGTGCATCTGCAGTAACCGGCTGAGTCTTTCTTTCTTTCCTGATATTGAATTATAGACATAACTTCCTGCCAATGCTTTTCCTGAATATATTCTGAAGAAGGTCAGCTTACCTACAAACGGATCGGTCATGATCTTAAAGGCAAGCGCTGTAAACTTTTCTTCATCGGTCATCTTTCTTGTAATATGATCATCTGTATGTAAGTGATGTCCTTCAACTTCACCAATGTCTGCAGGCGAAGGAAGCAGATCAATTACGCAATCAAGTAAATTCTGAACACCTTTATTTTTAAAAGAAGATCCGCATAATACCGGAATGATCTTTACTTCAATAGTTGCTTTTCTTAATACAGCTGTTATTTCCTGTTCACTTATTTCTTTCCCGTCAAGAAATTTTTCAAGAAGGGTATCATCAACATCTGCAACAGCCTCGAGTAATTTATGTCTGTATTCAATAGCCTGTTCTTTTAATGAAGGCGGAATTTCAACATCCTCAAATGTTGCTCCGAGAGTTTCTTCATTGAACATTCTGGCTTTCATAGTTATCAGATCAATAATTCCGTTAAACATCACACCTTGCCCAATTGGCAAATTGATCGGGACCGCATTTGCTTTAAGCCTGTCCTTCATCATATCTATCGCGTGGAAAAAATCCGCTCCAACTCTGTCCATTTTATTTACGAAAGCTATCCTCGGTACTTTATATTTATCTGCCTGTCTCCAGACTGTCTCTGACTGAGGTTCAACTCCTCCTACAGAACAAAACAACGCAACTGCACCGTCAAGAACTCTCAAAGACCTTTCCACTTCCGCTGTAAAATCAACGTGTCCAGGAGTGTCAATGATGTTAATGCGATGATCCTTCCATGAACAAGTTGTAGCAGCTGATGTGATCGTAATTCCTCTTTCCTTTTCCTGCTCCATCCAGTCCATAGTTGCCGCGCCTTCATGTACTTCTCCAATCCTGTGTAATCTTCCTGTATAATACAGTATTCTCTCAGTTGTTGTGGTCTTGCCGGCATCAATGTGTGCCATTATACCAATGTTTCTCGTTTTATCTATTGATACTGCTCGTGCCATTTATATTTTAACTATGCCTTTTAAATTTTTAAATTTTGTATTACCATTTAAAATGAGCAAAGGCCTTATTGGCTTCTGCCATTTTGTGAATATCTTCTTTCTTTTTAACCGAACTTCCTTCACCTACTGATGCAGCCATGAGCTCATTTGCAAGTTTCAACGACATCGATTTCTCATTTCTTCCGCGGGTATATGTAAGTATCCATTTTATTGCCAGTGCAATCCTTCTGTCAGGTCTTACTTCAGTTGGAACCTGGTAATTTGCTCCTCCTACCCTTCTGGATCTGACTTCAATTGCCGGCTGAACATTGTTAATTGCTTTTCTGAAAACATCTATCGGCTCGCCTTTAGTCTTGTCACCGATTATCTTGAACGCATCGTACATGATCCTCTGAGCAACCTGCTTCTGACCGTCCTGCATTATACTATTGATAAACCTTCCGATCAATATGTCATTGAATTTCGGATCAGGTCGTCTGATTCTCTTTTCCGCCCTTTTTCTTCTCATTTAAATATTAAACTATTTTATGTTATTATCTGATTTATACTAGCTTGCTGCTGTTTTGACTCTTTTAGCACCGTATTTGGAACGGCCTTTCTTTCTGTTTGCAACTCCTGCCGTATCCAGCGCTCCCCTGATAATGTGATATCTTACTCCGGGCAGATCCTTCACCCGTCCACCTCTTATCAGAACTATTGAGTGCTCCTGTAAATTATGTCCTTCTCCGGGAATATAAGCTGTAACTTCAATTCCGTTCGTCAATCTTACCCTGGCTACCTTTCTCAATGCTGAATTAGGCTTTTTGGGTGTGGAGGTGTATACTCTTGTACAAACACCACGCTTCTGCGGACATGAATCCATTGCAGGAGCTTTGCTTTTCGAAATGATTTTCTTTCGACCTTTTCGGATTAATTGATTTATTGTTGGCAATATATTTTTAGCTACTTATTATGGAAACATATAAAATACTAAATTTAATTTTTTTAGTCAATCAATTAAACCATACGAAACCAAACTCCAAAATGACCGGATCAATCCGGGCAAAACTATGTTTCCGGATCAAATATTTTCCGCTTCAGGGAACATCTAAGCTTTGTGTCGTATTACAATGAATTAGATTATTAATTTTAATTTGTATAATTTTAATAAAACGCTTCTGATGTAATTTTAATCAAACTTAATTTAAAGAATTTTAATTTTATGAAAAATTTTTCCCGGATCTGCGGCATTTTTTTTTGTTGTTTTATATTTTTCTTTTTACTCGGCAGTAATAATTTCAGTAACCGGTATAAACTCAGTAACAACTTATTATCTGAAATGAGTATTCGTTCCAATAATGAAAAAATATTATTATGGATCGAGTTCACCGACAAAGGCTCCGGTGTTGACTTTAAGCTGGCACACCCCGAATCTTACCTTACCCGCGAATCTATTGAGCGAAGAAAGAAAGTTAAACCTCTGAACTCTCTTGTTGACTATACCGATATTCCATTGAACAATAATTACATCAATGAAATACAAACCACCGGGATTGAAATAAAAAATAAATCAAAATGGTTTAACAGAGTTTCTTGCTTTGCAACAAAGGTGCAGGTAGAACAATTGATTAATAAAAATTTTATTAATAAGATCGATCTTGTTAAAACCTTTAGAAAAGATCCTGATGATATCGAATTGAAAAGATCTTCTGAAAGTTCCGAAGCAGATAATAACGGCGGTCAGAACAGTACAGATTATTTATTGAATTATGGAAGCTCTCTTGCACAGATGGAACTTATCAATGTTCCAATGGCTCATGACAGCGGATATAAAGGT
Organism: Ignavibacteria bacterium; assembly: GCA_039934715.1. GTDB lineage: Bacteria > Bacteroidota > Ignavibacteria > Tepidaquicellales > Tepidaquicellaceae > JAGPCH01. Next base: position 3,545 of record JBDTLQ010000356.1, read on the forward strand.
CAGGGAATCCTGATCGCCTCATTCGACGCAGGTTTTGATAATCTGCAGCACCCTGCCTTCGATTCGATAAGAGCAAGAGGACTGCGTACATATGACTTTGTAAATCATGATACAAATGTTGCAAACGAGCCGGGACAAATGGGTGAAGGCTCACATGGTACACAAACATTATCGCTTGTCGGAGGATACCGCCCCGGAAATCTGATCTCTCCGGCATTCCGATCAAAATATATTTTAGCAAAGACAGAAAATACTGACAGTGAAACTCCTCTTGAAGAAGACAACTGGATCGCTGCTGCAGAATGGGCTGACAGTCTCGGTGCTGATGTAATTACCTGCTCGCTTGGTTA
>JBDTLQ010000357.1:0-3891 GCA_039934715.1 Ignavibacteria bacterium
CAACCCAAGTTTAACGGTAGTAAAACAACCTGCCTTTGAAATGGGACAAACAGCAACAGAATTACTTATTAATCTTATTGAAAGCAAAAGAGCCATCACAGAATTTGAAACTGTTATGTTGCAAACTGAATTAATTGTAAGAGATTCCACAGAAAAAAAAGATGCTGTAGATAATTTATTTGAAACAGATATAACAGCTAAAGAATATGAAGAATTTAAAAACGAATTTCTAATTATTTCTGAAATAATATTTAAGTTTGATACTATTTACCCTATAAAAAAAACCCGTTATAAACAGAGAAATGATTTTTATACCCTGTTTGGGTTTGTTAGTCAAAATAAAAAAATAAAGTTTGAACTACTGTCTTATTTTTACAAAATATTGGTTCTCATAGGAGATGATATTTCCCCTTCCAATGATGAATGTGAGCCATTCAAAGAATATGCTCTTAATTGTGTTTCCCAATCAAATTCAAAGAAGGCTAGAGAGCTAAGACTTGTATTTCTAAAAGAATTATTTCTAAATGAAAGCGAAGAAGGGAATGAAACTCAAAAGAAAATTTTAGATTTTTATGACTTAAAAATCTCCGACATGAAAAAATTGAATGGATTTTTTACACTAGATTTTGACAAACTTCAATCTGCAGTAGAGTATCCGCAGTTAACGATATTGTAGCCTATCGATGAAAATTTATCCAGATTGCACAATAATTATTTCGCCAAATAGAACTGAAAATTTTATAAGTTTAGATTCTAAAGATTATCAGTTAAAGTATTTAAATGATAATATTGAGACAAACAAAGGAGGAAACTCGAATTTGTTTTTGCTCATGGATTTGCAAGAGGAGAATGAATTTGTAATTAAGCTTTGCAAAGTAAATCTATTGAAAACTTCTAACAATAATAATAGATTATTAAGATTCAAACGCGAAATAGATGCTTTAAAAAAAGCAAAAGATAATAAACTTAATAAGGTAATAGATATTTTAAGTGAAGGTGAAGTCCATTGCAAAAGTACACACAACGGAGAGAATTTTAAATTTTTGTATTTTATTACAGAGAAAGGAGTGTGTGATCTATCTGATTATATTCTAGATGGAAATTTAATAGATAATACTTCGAGCAAAGTACAGATTTGTAAAGAACTAATTGATTCACTCGAACAATTGCATAGTTTAGGTATTTATCATAGAGACATAAAACCTGATAATATTTTGTTCTTCAGCGATGGATCATGGAAAATTTGTGATTTAGGTTTAATAACCTATAGAGGAGAAGACCTTAGTATGATAGATAAATCCTATAATATGATAGGACCAAAAGGATGGTTATCACCCGAATCCACAAATAGATATTATACATTCGGAAAAAGCACTGAATTTACTTTTGATAGTAATATTGATGAGTTATCCGACATTTTCCAATTAGGAAAAGTTTTTTGGTTTATATTTCAAACAAATATCCCTATTGGAAGAATTAGAAGAAAAGATTTTAGAATTGAGGATGATGGTATATACGGTATTTTAATTTGGATGTTAAGCCATAATAAATCGAAAAGACCTAATATAAAATTACTCAGTGCTGAGTTTCAGCGAATTATCTCAAAAAAATATGTTTGAAAATGGTTTAGTCAAGGTTTTGAATTAATTCATTTAATCCAAAGTTTAACAAGAAACTCGAGTAATAACTTTCAAAAACATCCTTAATATAATCCCCAATCTCCTTAGATTCTTCTTCATTATTTACTAACTGTGACATCGAATATTTCTTATTCTTACTAATCGTAAATAGAAACAAAGTATGGAAGTAAACAGATGTGAAATATTTTTTATTGGCAAGTTCAAATTGTGCTTCAGACTTTAAATTGGATTTGTAGTTTTTAATTACATTGCTATCCATGTTTACATAAATTTTTTGCAAAACATCTCCTTCAACAAATAGTTGCAAAACATCTGGAAAGTCCATAGTCATACCTACTTCAGATAAGTCATTCCAAATGACCCGATCATTATGTTCACCTTTTTCCTTATAAACTAATATTAATTCAGGCAATCCAATTTTGTTATCGTCATCTTTTATTGGTTTCTTTACTTTTTCTTTAATCTTATCCTTATCGGATATCTTAATCCAGAAAATCTGATCAAAATCTTGTCCCGGATTTGTAAGGGTTGCCTGTATTTGGAATGAATCTCCTATCTTAACATCCTTTGTTGGATTGAAAACTACTTTGATCGTTCCATCCTGGGGATTACTCTCAATTATATTAAATACATCTTCAACCTTTCGTGGACTTCCCTTTTCATCTCCGTTTTCATTTTCATTTGGTTCGAATTTTAGAAGTCCGAGTTTTAAATCACCAGGTTCTTCCACACGAACGAAATAATCATTTTCGACATCTGTGAAAAATTTGATTGAGCGTTCTTCTCCGAAAGGAATTTTGATGATCTTCAAATCTTCACTTCCATTTTTACTTAATTTGAAGTAACTCGGAAATCGATGAGGCTTAAATTTTTCTATCTCTTCTTTCTTCTTTAAATTCTTCTTGGGTTCTTCCGTTTTCTTTTCGCCTTTTTCTTCTAGCTTAAACGTTTGATTGATCAGGTTAAGTAAATCCTTATTTAATGGAAGGTTTTTTGTAAATGACTGTATTAATTCTTTAGTATCTTCTCCTTCAAATGAGATAGTATCTCTTCTTCTTTTATATATTTCGTTGAGTTTGCTGTTTAAAAGTATTTTCCCAACAGTTTCTCTTAGAATACTCGTTTCATCACCATTTTTTAACCTATCTCTTGAAGCCATAAATAATTCAGAACGAAATTCGTAATTTAAATTTGTGCAATCAACATGAATTAACAAATAATCTTTCAATAGCTGCATTTTCAATGTTCTTGAAATGAATTCCGACGTTAAATGTCCGTGAACTTGACCATTCATAGAGAATAACACAGACATATTATTTTTAAAGAATTCTCTTCGGACAGAGTCTTTACTTTCTTTTACATTCTTATCATCAAGTTTAGTTTTAAAGACATAACATGTAATACTAAGAGTTCCAATTTCTTTGTTAGAGGATTTTTCAATGAAATAATCCTCGACATATTTATTTTTTGATTCCTCAAGTCTTCTTTTTAATCCGTACAAATCTCTTTCAAGATTTCTATCATCAGGATACCTCTCCTTTTTATCTACAGTAATTAACGGAAGGGCAGGGTCAAAAAGATATTCATTAATACTTTGGTTTAAATCCCTGGATATTACTGAACGAGATCCTGAAGGCAGATCATAAGAATACAATTTTATGATTGTCCCTGTTTTAAATTTTCTATTTAAAAGACCTAATTCGAGATCTACAATTTTGAAAGATGGAATTTTGTTTTCAATTTTAAAAAATTCATACCAAGTATTTTTCTTATTATACTGTTCTTCTTCAGTGAAAGGATGTTTCCTAATCAGAGTGAATCCAAACTCGCCTTTACCATTATACTTTTTTGAGGCAATTAATTGATACCTTTTCTTCCCACAAAAAACAATTGAGCCACTCCCACCCATATTATATTTACCTTGTACGAAATGAATTTGATTTTTATTACCTTTTAATAGAGATAAAAATGTAGCTTCAAAGTCCTCCGGATTTTGTCCTTCTCCATCATCATAAATAATCAATGATGTATCCATACGAGGACCATCGGCTAAAATTTGAATGTTTTCAGACTGTTTTTTCCTAAATGAGGGGAGATCCCAATTTTTATTATCGGGAAAAAATTTCTGAATAGCATCCTCCATCGATCGAGGAGCTAAGTTAGATTTGGGCTCTATGCCATGCTCATAACATTTTTTTGTTAAGATAGCATCAATTGAATTGGTGATCTTTTCTATCAAGGCAGGGATTGG
>JBDTLQ010000358.1:0-3856 GCA_039934715.1 Ignavibacteria bacterium
AGCGACTCCATGAGCACTTCGCCGAATTTCCATTCCCATTCCTCTTTGGGTCTGTCCGCGTAAAGTTCAACACCATTGCCTTCCGGATCAGACAGATAAATTGCTTCACTGACAAGATGGTCCGAGAAGCCCTGGAACTTGGTGTTGTTTTTAAAAAGTCTTAGAAAAACTCTTGCAAGTTCTTTTCTGTCGGGAAATCTTATGGCAAGATGGTAAAGCCCCGGAGCACCTTTATAATTTATCTGCGCGTTTATATCTTCTATTAACTTTATAATATAAGGAGCCTTGCCATTTGCAGAAAGAGCCACAGTGTTCGCACTTTTTTCAATTACTCTGAATCCTAAAAGGTCTGAATAAAAATTAAGTGCTGCATTCAGATCCTTTACGGTAAGATCAATACTCTGAACTTTTGTATCATCCGGAATTTTCATTCTAAATTATTACTTTGATTATTTTTACTTATGAGATCAGTTCAAAGAAAATTGCGGTGCTGTAAAACCGATATTGTTATGGAACGCCAGTTTGCTTATAGAGTAATCAACATAACTTATAATTGGAAATGTAGATAAAATTTCAACCACGGATTCCTCCGATTCTGCCATGATCGTTGTCCACAGTTTTCCGTCCTCAATTGAAACCGCATAACTGGATATAACCCTCTCACTCAGAAGTTTGTTAATGATCTCCCGCTGACCTGGTATGAGAGATATAAATTCGTTATTGAATGGAACCGGCAGATCAATGTCTACCATATATTCATAAATCATTTTTGTGCTCATCTTCTTTTAAAATTAATTTTTATTTATTTTTCTTTAACCATTCTTCAAATGTTGTAAGTCCCGGATAGATCTTCTTAATGCTGTTAATGTCCGCTTCATATCCTTTATCAATGAACCATTGGAACATGTCTGCCATTTCGGAACTGTTCTCCCTTACCGCTTCAACAGGAACTTCATTATAGCCAACTTCCTTTCCGAGACTTTTCGAGAATGCTTCAGCCATTTGTTTTAGTGTAAGTTCATCACCGGCAATTTCAATTTCCTTACCAATGTACTTATCAGGATCATCAAAGACTATTGCTACAATGGCACCAATGTCGTCTGTAGCTATGATCTGAAGCTTTGTATCTTTCCTGAGCGCCATGTTAAGAACGGTCTTGCCGTCAGATTCAATTGGCTTGAACCATGTATTGAAGTTCTCCATAAAGAAGACCGGTCTTAGAATAGTATAAGGCAGTCCCTGCGATTTCATATATTGTTCAGCATCAAACTTAACATCAAAGTGAGGGATCTTTGTATTCCTGTCAGCACCACCGACAGACGATAAAACGAAATGTTTTACATCCGCCTTTTTGGCAGCTTCAATTACAATCTTTGCCTGTTTAAGTTCGCCTTCATATCCGTGTTCCCAGAAGTTCTGAACATTAAATACTCCATACACCCCGGTGAGCGCCTTTTCAACAGAAGCCGCATCAAACATATCTCCAACTACCAATTCGGCACCAAGCTTTTTTATTTCCTGTGACGCCGGTTTGTTTTCATCTCTGACCAAAGCCCGGATTTTCCATCCGTCTTTTAACAAACTTCTTGCCGAAGCTCCTCCCTGCTGTCCGGTCGCACCTGTAACTAAGATTACTTTTCCTGTTTTATCCAATTTTATCTCTCCTTTTAGTTTGGTAATTTTTCAAAAATGTTTTTTAATTTTGGATCATGGCTTTCTCCGAATATTTCAAAGCATGCCTTCGTGTTGATCTGATTTTTTATATCGGTCGCATCAATTGTTTCTTTAAATGTTACATAACAATCCAGCGCTTTGCGGGTTGACTCGACATCTTTATCCTCAACTTCATAAATACAATCGATCTCCTCATCTTTAGATCCGCTGAGATGAAAATGTTTAAGTTTGGCTGCCTGATCTTCAGGTATTGTAAAAAAGGCAAGCCTCTTCAAATATTCATTTTTTTCTTTCATCTTTACGAATACATTCTTTACTACTGCATGACAAACTAAATGATCATGAAAACCGCTGATACCATGAACCGGATATGTTACAACGACGTTGGGCTTTATTTTTCCGATCTCATCTTCAATTACATTCTCAATTTCCCGAGGATCCAATTCCTTTAACCCGCTGTCGGGAAGATCCAGCACTGTCATTCCGGTCAGCCCCAAAACCTTCTCGACGTCAAGCATCTCCTTATATCTTACTATTCCCATTTCATCTATTGATAAGCCATATTTATATCTTTGCTTTGTAGCCCCGCCCTTTGTCAATGTAAGAAGGTAAACCTTGTGCCCTTCTCTTAATTGTTTAACCATCGCCGGAGCTGGCCCGAATGATTCATCGTCAGGATGAGGAAAGACATATAATATTTTCATGATGATAGGTTTAGTTTTAATTCAGACGTCAGACGCCTTGATGATTTAACATTTAACTATTAACTAGTAACTAATAACTAATAACTAGTAACTAATAACTAATAACTAGTAACTATTAACTAGTAACTGCTTACTTGCATTGGTACTTCTATAAAAAGAATCTTACTTCCTTTCAATGCCTTAATATCAAAACTCTCAGTTTCATAAAGCCCCATCGCATCTCTCTTCCCAAGTTTTTCATCATCTATTTCAACTTCACCATCAATCACAAATATATACACGCCATTACCTTTATAATTGATCTTATATGTCACGCTATTATCCGGATCAAGATCAGCAAGAGAAAAATACGAATCCTGATTTATCCATAATGATCCGCCGGATTTATCGGGAGAAACTACTGTTGCAATTTTATTACTACGGTCTTCGGGATTGAAAACTTTCTGATCATATCTCGGCTTGATATTTCTTTCTTTTGGAAACACCCATATCTGCAGCAGGTTTACAGGATCAAGTTTTGAATTATTAAATTCAGAATGCGTTAGCCCGCTTCCTGCAGACATTATCTGAACTTCTCCCGGCTTTATAACTTCTTTTGTACCTGTGCTGTCCTTATGCGCAAGTTCACCCTCAAGCGGGATGGTAATTATTTCCATATTGTCATGAGGATGAGTTCCGAATCCCATACCGGCATCTACTATATCGTCATTCAGAACTCTCAACAAACCGAATCTTGATCTTTGCGGATCATGATATCCTGCAAAGCTGAATGTATGATAGCTCTTCAGCCATCCGTGATCAGCATATCCTCTAGAGTCTGCTTTGTGAATTATTTTTTTCATTTTTATCTCCTTAGTTTATCTCGCTATAAAAAAAATCTTAATTGTAAAATCATCATAGATAAGTTTGTCACCCAGATCCTGGAAGAACTTTCCCGAACGGAATTTAATATCCCATTTAGTTCTGTCTATGACCAATTCAGCTGAAGCTGTAACCTTTCCCGAGACTACATCAACCTTTGCCGGAAATGCAATAGTATTCTGAATATTCTTTACCATCAATAAACCTTTAATGAGATAATTGTTTCCCTTATCATCCGTCATGGGTGTAGCGGATGTAAAAGCAAATCTGCCGATAGGAAATTTCTCAACAGCAAAGAAATCATCAGACTTTAAATGATTCGTTAATTGGGAGTTTTCAGATTCTGCATCATCCTTCCCGAGAGCTTTGATGGTGCTCATATCAATTGCAAAGTTGCCCCCGGTTAGAATTCCATTATTAATATACACTTCTCCCTTCGCGATAGTAACTGTTCCGTGCTCTTCTCCTGTTACTTTTTTCGCGATCCATTCGAGCTTACTGCTGTCCCGTAAAATTTCATAATGCATACCTGTCGGTTTTCCGAGCTTTGTGACTGTATCCGATGCTGAATTATTAGTTGGAGCTTTTGTTTCATCTGTCGTTTTGTTTTCTTTTGA
>JBDTLQ010000359.1:0-3816 GCA_039934715.1 Ignavibacteria bacterium
CAAGTACGAGAGCCGCGGGTGTATATATCCAGGGCTGAACAAGGAAGTTAGGCTTATTAATGAACACCGGGAGAAGGAACGAATAGAGGAATCCAAAACCTCCGATAAGAAAACCGTAAAATATTATTCGAAGAGGTTTCTTCAGATTTTCATTCTTGAGCCGGAAATATGATCTCATAAAGAAAGTAATCCCCAAACTGAGGTAAACTATTAATATCCCGGTCGCTATTCTATTGACTATTGAGACTCCTCCCTGGTTGAATGAATAAATTCTTCCAATAGCAGTAACTAATATTAAACCATAAATTAAAATGAGGAATTGTTTCCTGTATTTAAAATCGACCTTGGTAGGATAAGTCATGAAAAAATGAACGAACAATGCGTAGAACAATACCTGTCCAAAAAGGGAATTGATCAGAATTATCGGAGTCGCGCTGAAAAAATTATTTACACCAATCACTGAAAATCCGAGTGATGCCGAGCATCCAAGAAAGAAAAAGAGCTGTGATGCTAATTCCTTGGGCTTGGAATAGCCCACTAAGAATGAAATTATAAGGAACCCGAATCCAAGTAGTGAAAATATCAGGAAAAGTATGTTGAATATCTTAAATACAACAAGGTTGGTTTTGAAGACAGCATTGTCACGCAATATAGTATATTCAATGACCTCGTCAGTATCAAAACCATTCAGAATATTCTGAGCTTCATTTATATCTTTAAATTTTATACCGTTAATAGCTATAAGAATGTCACCGTCTTTTATTCCCGCCTTATCGGAAACCCCGCCAGGTACTACCTGGACAATAAATAAGCCCTCGTTCAATTTATTGCTGTCTTGCTCTATCACCCAAAGGCAATCATCTGAGGTCATCCTCTCGGTAAACATTGTCCTGATGAAAACTATCGAAGCAAACGCAAGGCAGTATAGAGCTATGAAAGTAAACACAACTCTTAATGTACCGTCCGAGAATTTATTGAGTATTTTCAAATTGAATTTATTGTTACTTACTGTACGCTGTCAGACCTCTTATGTTACTAAATTAAACTACTTATATATCATATCCTATTGAAAAATAAAAATTGTAAGGTCCGAAAATAAATGAGTCTTCTGTCAGTCCTTTTTTTATGATAAAGCTTCTTCCCACCGAGAAGCTTGCTTCACCAACCGGAGTATCAAATGAAGTTGTTAAACCGAGACCGTGCCGGAGATCCTTAAACCTGATATCTTCCTGAACCTGCCAGACATTCCCAAGATCATATCTCAGCATAAAATAGGTATCGAAAAAGATCTTATACGGAAACATGTAGCGATACTCAAGCGAAGTTGTAAGTATCTGACGTCCTCTTAGCTCGTCTTCAACCATTCCGAAAAAAGATTTTTCCCCGCCGAGAGAGAATTGTTCTGTAAGCGGGGTTGTCCTGTCACCGAATCCAAAAATAAATCTCGGCTTTAGTGTCTGTGACTTTGCAATTGAAAAATATTGTTCGTATGCTGTAAAGAGTTTGATATAACTCAGATTTCTTTCTGAAATATTTTTTGCGGTCTCATAATAAAAATTGATAAGGGTACCCTTGGTCGGAAAGGGAAGTCTGTCCTGAGTGTCAAAGATACCGCCGAATTTTAATTTGATCACTTTGAATTTCTCGATCAGGTTTTCACTATCGAATTTATTTTTGATCTGCTGATTCTCACCTATCACCTGGCCGTATATGGTTCCGAATCTTTCAAGCTGGGTTCCGAAAAGAAAACTCATTCCGTATTTAATGTCACGGTATTCTCCTATCCTGTTTACCGAGAATTCATTATCAAGCGAGTCCACGGTTTGCGTGTAACGGTTTATATCTCTGAAGGTGTAGTACAGATTGTAGTTGAAAGTTAAAGGCAGACTAAAAAACTGATTGGACTTGACTTCGAACTGGTAGATCCTGTTTCTAAGACCTCCGGCTCCGAGTATGCCCGCTTCCACAGCGCTTCCGAAAATATTCTCGTCTCTGATGTCAAGCAGCAGCTGAAGGTTTCTTTCGTTATCCACTTTAAGAGAAAATCTTAATGCCTTTGTGTTTTTTTCTATTAACCGGACTTTAAGAGCCGGCAGGAGAAAATCTTTTTTAAAATCATAATCAAAACTAACCTGCTGGAAAAGATTTGTGCTCATAACATTCTTGATGCTCGCGTCCATTTTGCCTTTCATTACGGGCTTATTTCTGTCGATATCAATTTCACGAAGTATCACATTGTCATTGGTTGTTTTATTCCCGTAGATCTCTACATCACCTGCTATACCGCTGCTGAAAGCTATCACAAGCGAGTTGTTGAAATAATCAAAATAGAATTTAGTGATGTCTGTCAATGAATAGTTTTTCTTTCTGAAAGATCCCAGGAGTTCATCATAGAATTCGAAATAATCATTTACATTTACAGTCTTATTGATATTATTATTTTTAAAATTGCTCACGAGGCTATCGGCAATGATGTTTGAGTACTGCATCACAATCGATTCAAGCACGGGGTTTGAAATTAAATTGTATGTGATCGTTGCCGAGAGTCCTATTCTCGTAACTGTCGCGTAAACATTTTCATAATTACCAGTTCTATAGATCATTTTAAGATTCTTCTCTATCGAAGTATATTTCTCAAAATTTTTATCAGTCAGCATCTCGAGTGTGTCTTTCAGCCAGGGATCATTGTAATTTGAAATGACTTCTACAGTCGGGTTTATGACAAAGTTATTAAAATATTTTGACTCTGATAATTCAAGGGAATCTATTTTTTTAACAAGTGTCTCTATCAGTTCATTTGCTTTCTCTTCACCTTTTGAAATAAGGAAATCAATTTTACTGAAATCTGCAGCGGACTAGTTGTGAAGGTCAGGAGTAATGATAACATCCGCATCCTTTAGCTGCAGGCTGTTGAGCTGCGCCATAGTTATCGACAATATCTGATCAGCTGTGCTTAAAGGATCATTCAATTCTTTTTCAGGTCTAAGAGGACTGGTTGTATTAACTACAATGGTAAGATCGGCACCGAGCTCTTTCGCAACATCATTAGGAATATTCGCAGAGAGACCTCCGTCAACAAGATTCTTATTGTTGATAATGATGGGAGTATATAGCAGTGGAAATGTTAGAGATGCTTTTATGGATTCGCTCAAATTTCCTTTATTCAATATCACTTTTTTTCCGTTGTCAAGATCAGTAGCGATCGCGGCGAAAGAGATCTTAAGTTCTGAGAAATTTTTTTTCGGATGATACCTTGAATTCAGGATATATGAATTAATTCTCTCGCTTAAATAAAGCCCGTTTGAAAGAGAGGAAGGCAGAAGAACAGGTTTAATACCATCCAGCGGAATTGTAAGAAGGCTTCTGTCCTGAATTTTTTTTTGCTCGAGGAAAAGAGACGTCCTCTGATATTTATTGGTAAGGCTTAATGCTTTGTCCCAGTTAAACTTTTTCAGAATATCATTGATCTCATTCACACTGTAACCTGAAGCATAAAATCCCCCCAGCAGGCTTCCGATGCTTGTTCCTACGACCATATCGATCCGGATATTATTCTTTTCAAGAACATCGATGACACCAAGCTGAGAAATTCCCCGTGCCCCCCCTCCGCTTAAAACGAGGGCAATTTTCTTTTTTGAATAAAGCTTTGGAAAAATGTTGAAATTGTTTGTGTCAATACCGCTGCGGGAGAATGTTTCGAGTTTTATTGTGTCCTGAACTATGCCTGTGCTGTCTTGTGAATAAGAGGCAGTTGTCCCGAGAAAAAATATTATACCAATTAATGATAATATAATTATTTATACAGATAATGATAAA
>JBDTLQ010000360.1:0-3815 GCA_039934715.1 Ignavibacteria bacterium
TTAAACATAAAGCCAAGAAATTTATCCGACTTATCCACAGCCCTTATCATCATATCCTCATGATTTCCCTTCACCGCTCTGATCGAATTTTCAATACAAAAGCCAACAACCTCTTTTGAATATTTTCCTCTGTCTATAAGATCCCCAACCGAATAAACTTCTTTTACATTTTTTAAATGTTGGAATATATCTGTAAGAGTATGATAGCATCCGTGAATATCACCAATGATCGCGATCGTATTACTTTTGGGCATATATAAATTTTAGGGAATTAAATTTAATTATTAATAAACATAAATTATACCTAAATAAAAATATTTCCAAAAACATATTGTAGTGAATAGAAGAATAATATTATTTGACGGTGTATGCAACCTGTGCAACTCAAGTATCAATTTTATCATCGATCATGATAAAGATAATAAATTTAAGTTCGCATCACTCCAGTCCGATGCGGGACGCGAACTTCTTAGTAAGTTTGGCTTAAATGAAAAGGACTTTGATTCTGTAGTTCTCACTGAAGGTGAGAAATTTTATACCAGGTCATCGGCAGTTCTACGTGTAGTTAAAGAATTCGGAGGTTTATGGAAGCTGCTTTATGTATTTATTGTTATTCCTCCTTTTATCAGAAATTTTTTTTATGATATAGTTGCAAGGTACAGATATAAATGGTTTGGTAAGAAAGACTCGTGCCGTGTTCCGACCCCTGAATTGAAAGAGAAATTTTTGTGAGTTTAACAATCTGCTCTTTTAGGTCTTTATTGTAAAAGTAAATGAATTGGGTAAAGCAATTTAAATTTCATATATGAACATAACATACAAAGGAAAGTATAAATCAATCGAGGATTTTGAATGGTATGACATTCCAGACTTTTGTGTTATTACTGGTCCTAATGGTGTTGGTAAAACACAAATACTCGAACTAATAAACAATTTTTTGACAAATAACCAACAGGGTTTTCAAGATTTAGGGTTGGGTACTCTCAACTTAGAGGGGTTGGAAATTTCAAAAGAACAGGTAATATTCTTAAGAAGCAACTTTAGAGTGCATGATCCCAACGAAACAAATCTTGTAACATTGCAAAGTCACAATCAAAGTTTTGAGAGTGTCTTTAAGAAATTTCAGAGAAATGAAAATATAGGAAATCCATTATTAGAAAAATATTTTTTAAAAATAATTAATGAAATTGGAAAAGACAAAAATGAAATATCTGAATCAGAGTTTTCTAAACATCCAAAAGATTATTTTATTTGGAAAGAAAACTCAATTTTTGAACAGGAAGTAATCAGTAAAATTTTCTATACATATTTTATTAATGATATGTCCGAAAGAGCTAACGGATTATCGCAGACAGATATTTTAAAAAAAATTGGACCTCCCCCTTGGGAATTAATAAATGACATTATAAGGGAAACTAACTTGCCATTCAAATTAAATAATCCGACTGAATTTGGAATGACCAGTAATTTCTTTTTAAAAGTAACTAATATTGACACTAAAGAACAAATAAAATTAACTGAATTATCTTCGGGAGAAAAAATTTTATTGTCGTTAGGCTTTTGGTTATATGTTTCTGAAGAAAAAAAAGTTTTTCCAAAAATTCTTTTATTAGATGAGCCTGATGCACATTTGCATCCGTCCATGGCGAAGCAATTCATAAATAGCGTATATAACGTTCTAGTCAAGAAACATGGAATTAAAATTATAATGTCTACTCATTCTCCATCAACAGTAGCATTTGCCCCAGACGATTCTATTATTGAAATGAAGAGGTTTAATCCAAGATTCAATAGATCTTCATCAAAAAATAAAACAGTTTCGTCGCTAACATCAGGAATTATAACAGTTCATCCAGGAACCAGATATGTTTTAGTAGAGGACGATGATGATGTGTTATTTTATTCTGAGATTATTAAGCAATTGTTAAGTGAAGAAAAAATAAACCCAGACATTTCTATCGCCTTTATTGCTTCTTCAAATCCAAAAAAAAATGAAAAGAAAACCGGTGGTGGGGGGAAAAATGAGGTTACTAAATGGGTCGGTAAATTACAATCATCCGGTTTGGAAAGCATAATTCAGGGAATTATTGATAGGGATTTAGATAATAAAACTTCCGACGGAGTTCATCTCTTGAAACGATATTGTATTGAGAATTATCTTATTGACCCGTTAATAGTTTATAGTGTTTTACTTGACAATGAAAAAGCTCCAAAAATAGAAAATGTTAATTTAAAATTTGGAGAAGAATACAAACTCAAACATTTAGATAATTTGTTATTACAGGAAATATCTAACACAGTTATTAATGCTGTGGAAAAAAATCTATCACCTAAAGTTGATGAGACAGACATTGTTAACATTGAATTTAATTATGACATAGAATTAAAATATCCAAAATGGATTTTAAATAAAAATGGCAAAGAACTTTTGATTTCATTTCAAAGTCTTTATACCCCCACCATAATTAATAAAAAAAATTTACTGAAAATGTTCAGAAAACTTCTAATTATTCCGAATGATTTTATAGAATTATTTACGACAATTCAAAACAATTAATTATCATTTAAATTGTCTTGAACTAACTTTGGTCAAATATGCATTCTAATCCTTAAAAAATTTCTTCGATAAAGAATATTCATTTCTATACAAAATGATATTCGGTATATTTCAAACATGCAGAAAAGAACAAAATATTTAGTTACGGCTGCGCTTCCTTATGCCAATAATTATATACATATAGGTCATATTGCAGGAGCTTATCTTCCATCCGACATCTATGTCCGATTCAGAAGACTCAACGGAGACGATATAATTTTCATCAGCGGATCGGATGAACACGGGACTGCAATTGAAATGGCTTCGATCGAAGAGAAAGTTACTCCAAAAGAGATCATTGACCGTTATCATTTTTCAAACAAGAAAGCGTTTGCGGATCTGGGAATTGACTTCGACATATTTTCAAGAACTTCAAATCCGATACATCATGAAACTTCCCGGGAAATATTCAAAAAGCTTTACGATAAGAATCTGCTTGTTGAAAAAACCGAGAAGCAGCTTTATTCAAATAAAGAAAAAAGATTTTTAGCTGACCGGTATATAACAGGGACATGTCCCGTATGCGGATATGAAGAAGCGCGAGGAGATGAATGTCCGAACTGCGGAAGCAACCTTTCTCCGCTCGAATTAAAAAACCCGCGGTCAAAGATCACAGGGGATATTCCCGTTGTGAAAGAATCAACGAATCTATATTTTCCTCTAGGCAGATATCAGGAAAAATTAAGCAAGTGGATCTTTTCAAAAGATAACTGGAAACAAAATGTCATCAATTACTGCAAAGGCTGGTTTAATGCAGGACTGCGTGATCGTGCCATCACGAGAGATCTGGACTGGGGCGTGAAAGTGCCTGTGGATAAATACAGCGATAAAGTTATCTATGTCTGGTTTGAAGCGCCGATCGGTTATATCTCGGCAACTAAAGAATTATTCATCGAGAGAAATCAGCCGGATAAATGGAAGGAATACTGGCAGAACGAAAACACAAAGCTCATTCATTTTTTGGGCAAGGACAACATTGTATTTCACGCGATAATATTTCCGGCTATGCTGATCGCACACGGCGACTACATTCTTCCTGATAATATTCCCGCGAATGAATTTCTGAACATCGGCGGTGAGAAACTTTCAAAGAGCAAAGGCAACGGTATCCTTGCTAAGGATATTGTAGAGAAATTCAGTCCGGATGTTATACGTTATACAATTGCTTCCAACCTTCCGGAGAATAAGGATTCGGAATTTACATGGAAAGATCTTCAGG
>JBDTLQ010000361.1:0-3803 GCA_039934715.1 Ignavibacteria bacterium
ACTCGCGACCAACAGCTTGGAAGGCTGTGACTCTACCAACTGAGTTACTCCCGCGTATCAATTCTCAATTATCAATTATCAATGTCCAATTCCCTTTTATCAATGTTCAATTCTCTTTTACTTTATTCAAAAATCAATTCAACATTTATAATTTATAATTTATAATTGAACAAGTGGGTAGGGAAGGATTCGAACCTCCGAAGACAATTGTCGACAGATTTACAGTCTGTTGCGTTTGACCGCTTCGCTACCTACCCTAATATTTATACTCTAAAGTTTACTGTGTCCCTAAGATTAAGAAAAGATATTAAAATATCGAAATTATCTTACTAAATCAATATAATTTTTTATAAAATAGTGCAATGTCCTGAAGAGATCTCATAGCAGGTTGATCTTGAATAAACTGTCTATTTTGGTCTTCTGTACCCGGAGATTTTTTAACCTTTCGTTGATCGCATCCTTCTCTGAAGAAGAAATATTGAGATCATTATCTTCGTTTTCATCTACCTCTGAATAAAGGTCTACCAGCTTTTCCCCTTCTTTGCTTTCAGGAACAGTAATTTTACCTTTTGGAACGCATTCAAGGCTGATCAAATCTCCGGGTTGATAAGCGTTGACATAGCTCTTTATTGCTATTGTATTCCCGGCTCCCAGCACCTTACATATATATGTATCCTGACCGATCCTTTTATTTACTTTTGCGGAAATAATCAAAGTATTCCGGCTGCCTGAAGAACTTATCCCCGATAATGCCTTACCCTGTTCCCGGATTTCTCTTTCAATATCATTATATTTGACAATTGAAGAGATTTTTTTATTGAGCAGAGCAATATTTGATTCAAGTAAAGAAGATTCTTTTGAAAATTCCGTATTCGGGAAGGTCGAGACTATAAGCTTTGCATTGTTAAGTTCGTTAAGAGATTCACTGAACTTTGATAGTGAATTAAATTTTTTGGCATTGGCTACTTTTTCACGGTAATCTTTGTACGCGGTATTGTAAACATTATTGAACAACACCTTTGCGTCCTGTGAATCAATTGAGGTGTAGATCTTGCCGTAATATTTCAGCGCGAGCTTCCAGTCATCCTTATAAACACCGTTGGCGATCTTATAAGAATACTCGTTGATCCTTCCAAGAGCTTTATTTTTATTTTTGCCGGATGAATAGCTTCTGAGAAAATTTTCATATTTGCCGATCATCTTTTCCATTGCATCAACATCAGCCGCATTGTCCTGGCTCACCAGTTCCGAGAAATCCCTGTCTTCCTTTAAAACAAATGTGTAATATCCCAGATATCCTATCGCGGAGATAATGGCAATTATAAGAATAATGATAAGTATGTTCTGATATATTCTACGCCTGTTTTGCTCGGGGATCTTTTCTTTGGAGATCTCAAGTCTTGTGTTTACAAAATTCGTCTCAACATCATCTGTATATTTCAAAACATTTTTGTAATAAACTTCAGCCGCTTTAAAATCCTTTTTGTTAAAAGCATCATCCCCGCTTGTCATCAGGTTGATCTTATTGTTAATAAGAGCAACAGCTTTGTTGTATAAATTTTTTAGTTCGGGATTTCTTCTGTCAATCTTCAGCAATTGCTTAGATTCATATATAGCTTCGGAATACTGATTCCTGTTAATAAGATATTCTATGTTAATGATCGTCTCCCTGATACTGAGGAATTCGTCATCTTCCCTTACCTTTTCACCGCAACCGTAAACAGCGCATCCCTTATTTTCCAGCCAGCAGTCTTTGTGATATGGCGAGCTGCACGAAGGACAATAGAAGGTCTCAGATTCATTTTTAATATGAGTCTGGCAGAATGTACATGTGCTCTTGGATATTTTATAAACGCTCTCGTCCAATTATCAAAAAAAATTGAATGTTAAAAATATACGGATGATAACTTTACTAAAAATGAAACACCAAGCAGTATCAGAAATATTCCCGTTGAAAGATTCAGCTTGTTCAAAACACTTGGCTTGATCTTTTCCGAATTCCTTGAAATAAATTTTGTCATTAAATAAAACCAAAGAGAGGTTCCGGCTAAAACACCGGTTCCGAGAAGTACGCCGGTAAGCCAGCTTGCATCAATGATCCTGTAACTTTTTAAATAACCGATCGTCGCGAACCACGATGCCGGTAAGGTAACCGATGACAAACACATTACAATGCCTATCAGGAAACTTCCCATCACATCCGAGTGGGCATCAACTACTTTTGTATGAAGGATCTTTTCTGTTTTCTTAACGACATTTTCAACTGTCGCGAAGGTCTTATTGAACTTTTCATCCTTAACTTTATTCTTAGCGGGATCCGGAACAATGCTTTTCGTTCTCATGATCTTGATCCCGTAAAAAATCACCACCACGCAGCCGGCAAATGCAAGGACAAGCCTGATCGTACTTTCGTTGGCGAGAAAAAATTCATTAAGAGATTCAGGAAGTATAGAAACAAGCGCGGTAACTCCGCCATATGCTACAAGAATATATACCATATCCATGAACCCCGCACCAATCCCGATCGCTACACCGTTCTTAACCTGATTTTTCAGACCTCTGTCTATTATTGCGAAATATGTCGGACCCAGAGGCGGCATTGAAAATATGAATCCGATTGCAAAACCTACTATTAAACCTATTATCAATATATTTTTTTGTATAAATTAGCTAATAAGAAAAGCATTTTCAATTTAATTGAACACGATTTTGGAACACGGATTAAACGGACTTAACAGATTTTCACTGATTTCTTATCATTAGGTTATTGTTTCCCAAATCATCGGAAGTGTTTTTTGTTTAATTTCTTAAATTTTTGTTTAATATCCTAAAATGGTTTAGAAAAAATGATTTTTTTTGTCTATCCGTGAAGATCAGTAAGATCAGTATCATCCGTGTTCTAATATAGAAGTCAGGGGTCTCATTAATAATAAGTTGATAATTATGAATAAAGATTTTAACTTTATCGAAATGCAGATCAAAAAATTTTTATTAACAGTGCTTATAATATTCTCACTGAGCTTTTCGTTTCAGCCGGTAAATATTTATGCAAAAGAAAAAGAAGCTATAGTTTTTATTCTTCAATATAAACTCGACAAGTTTACCGAAGATCTCATAATAAAAAATGAGACCAGGAAATTTCAGATCCTGATCTCATTGTCTTTGAACTGCATGCTTTACAGTCCGGGTAACAATTATTTTAATACGTCTTAAAATTTGTATCAGAAAAAATTACCCGGCGTTCTTATCCTTTGAAGTTAAAACCGATTTGGCAAACACTGGAATTGTGCTATGAACGCTTAAGGAAAATTTATTTTTCAAAGGGCAGTTTATTGAATCAAATTATAAAGTTGTGCAATTTTTTTCAATTTACTTACAATAATTTCCCAGAATCATATTCTGTATTTACTGATTCATATTCTGTATTTACTTATTCATATTCTGACTTTCCTAAATTATATTCTAACTTTCAAAATTATATTCTCACATTAGAATTCTTGTTATTACTTTGGTGAATCATGTTTTCGATTTGAGTTTTATATTCATCATTTGCTGTTTCATATTCCGGATTCAGCGTTTAATGTTTTAGATTTGGTAATTCACTTTCTCGATTTGGTAATTCACTTTCTCAATTTGGTAATTCATTTTCTCAATTTGGTAATTCATTTTCTCGATTTGGTGAATCTTGACATAACAGAAATAGTCTATGTTTCCGATTTTGCATTTATATCCCAACTCTTGAGTTAATGAAACTGCTTATGCCAATTCATAAAAAGTTCTAAAAACAAGAACGCCTCTTTGAC
>JBDTLQ010000362.1:0-3800 GCA_039934715.1 Ignavibacteria bacterium
ATTAAAGGAAATGAAGATGGTTGCCGAAGGAGTAGCTACTACAAAGTCCGCATTTGAATTATCAAAAAAGCTGAACATCGAACTTCCCATCACTCATCAGGTCTATAATATTTTATTTAAAGACAAGGAACCGCATAAGGCTACTGAACAGCTGATGAAGAGAAATCTGAAAGAAGAGAAGTGATTTTGATTTTAGATCTTGCTCGCCTCGCTCTCGCGAGGGCGGAGCGGTGATTTTTGATTTTAGATCTGTTTCAATTGGGGATTGGGAAGTTCGCTCGCCTCGCATTCGCTCTGCGAAGCGGGCAAGGCGGGCAGAGCGGGAATTTGGGATTTGGAATTGCGAATTTGGATAAACAATAATTAAATAAAGTTTGTCGAAAGTCAAATAAAAAAGAGCGGAAAAAATTAACTCCGCTCTTTCTGTTTGTTTATATGAACAACACATTCCCTTAAAACAATTTACACAATCATCTCTTAAATTAATTTAAAGATCTGAAATTATTTCACAAGCATCATCTTCTTTGTCATAACAAAATTTTGTCCTTCACCTTCAACGTTCACATTATAAAAATAAATTCCGCTCGATAGACTGCCAGCGTTCAGTAATACGGTATAATATCCCGCGGACTGTACTCCGTCAACCAGTGAAGCCACTTCCTTACCTGAGATATCGAATACTTTCACACTGACCTTTCCTGAAACAGGTATATCGTAATTGATCTTTGTTGAAGGATTGAACGGGTTAGGATAATTCTGCGATACGCTGAACTGTGATGGCACGCCAACGACAACATCGCTGCTGAGATTGAAGTATTCAAAGTTTCCGTTATAATCGATTTGTTTCAGTCTGTACTGGCATCTTCCTGAATTTAAATTTCTTTCTGTGAACGAATAGATCTTCTCTGTTGATGAAGTACCGCTTCCGTTTACAAAGCCAATTTTCATCCAGCCTGCACTTAAGTCTGCTCTTTCGATCTCGAAACCATAGTTATTTAATTCTGAAACTGTTGACCAGTTCAAAGTAAGGTCTCTTCCTGAAACTGAAGAAGTAAATGAAGCAAGCTCAACGGGTAATGCACCCCACTCTGCAGTAGTTTTTAATGAGCCAGGTGACGGACAGCAAAGAATTAACTTCGGACACGCGTTTGTGATGTGTCTGAAAAGCACGCCTTTCGGGATAGTAATATCAGGTGCAAAAGCAGTAATTGTTCCGTTGTTTGTTCCGATCACTTCAACCGGTGCGGAAATTCCACTTGCGGGGGTACTGATCAGATTTGTGCTTAATGAACCCTGTGAGATCGTCAATTGAATGTTGCTTACTGCCAGACCTGTACCGTTATCTTTTTTGGTTTCAATCACAAAGAAATCAGGATCGGTATCAGGAGTGATCTCAAGTACTGTAGGAACTTCGCTTGCACCGCCGTTAAGATCTGCAGCAGCTGCGATAGCTATAGCTCTGTTTCTTACTGTTGTACTTGTAATTGTAGAGAGATTAAGATTATTTGTGAAATGCCAGATCGCCAACTGGATCGCGGCGGTTTCATTATCAAGATTTGAAAGCTGGCCCACTCCGGGATTTTTTCCAGGGTAATAATTATAAACAATATACACAACTTTTGGAAGAGATGTTGTTGTCGTATCATCTACATAATCAAAATTCGGCACACAGAATCCTGCCGGTTTGGTGACATCGTAGCTGTAAAAACATGCATCCGCACCTGTGTGGGGATTTCCAATTTTTCCGTAGTAAAGTCCTGCTTTCCTTGTTTCAGTAGAACCTGAAACAGGGTTTGTATAGGTAACGTCTCTTGAAAATGAAAGACCTTCTACCGAAGCTAAGGTATATTGGCCGTAAGAAAAGTTTAAAGCTGTTATGGAAATAAAAATGAAAACTAAAACCGGAAGAAGAAACTTCTTCATGTACTGCTCCTTTCTATTTTTTTTTATTGTTCAGCAAGTTAATTGGGATGCCGAATTTTTCTTGGGGTTTGTAAAAATTTTATAATGGCGGGCTTGGGAAACCCGCCGTTATTTTTTTGTATGTAAATCTATTTTACTAATATCATTTTCTTTGTAGCAACAAAGTTCTTGCCTTCACCGCTTGCGGTCAATCTGTAATAATAGACCCCGCTGGCAATGCTGCCTGCATTGATCGTTACCGAATAGTATCCTGCTTGCTGCTGCTCATTTACAACTGCAAGAATCTGCTTACCTGACATATCAAATACATTCAGGCTTACTGTTCCGTTAAATGAGAGATCATAATTAATTTTTGTAGTCGGGTTAAAAGGATTCGGATAATTCTGTCCCAGATCGAATTTTGAAGGCGCTCCGATTTGAACTTCCGATGTCAGATCATAATATTCAAAGTTTCCGTTATAATCTATTTGCTTTAACCTGTAATTGTATTTTGCTGATGCTAAATTTCTATCTGTATATGAATATTCTTTTGTAACATCCGAATTACCGCTGCCGGCAACATTTCCTACTTTGCTCCAGTCATTAGTGCCTGAAATTTTTCTTTCAATATTAAATCCGGAGTTGTTTCTTTCATTGGTCGTGCTCCATTTCAATTCCGCGTTTCTTCCATTGGTAATCCCGGTGAAAGATGATAACTCGACAGGTAATGCTCCGAACTCTTCGGTCACTTCCATCATACCGTATACCGGATATGCTATTGTTAATGATTGTTTGGTTAATGTTGTCGAGTGAACAATTCTGCCCTGTGAATACAGCATATTAGCTATGGCAGTGATCGTTCCGGAAGAAGTTCCGGTTACTGTAACATCAGGAGAGACGCCTGAGCTGTTTGTATTTACAGTATTGGTGCTTAAGCTTCCCATAGAAATTGACAAAGCTATATTATTGATAGCGATACCATTACCCATTGCATCCACTGTCTTAATAAAGAAATCGTCAGGGCCTGTACCCGGCTCTATAGTGAATGTAATTATTGGAGGAGTTGCATTTCCGTTTAAATCAGCGTCTGCAAGGATTTCCAGAGCTCTTGTCTTTATTATGTTGTCTGTAATTGTATTTGCATCTACATTATCTGTATATTTCCAAATTGCAGCCTGAATTGAAGCCGCTTCCTGATTATTATCTCCCAATTTTCCGGGATAACTTAAAACATAAGGATAATAATGATTGAGGATGTATTGTAATTTTGATGCAACATATGCACAAGTGTCTGTATATGAATTATCCGGTAAGCTGACATTTCTATGCAAGTCTACACAATAAACTTCCATAGGATGGAGGTCCATAGTGGAATTAACTGTTCCTGCGTAACCTGAATAAGCATCGTGGGGAGGTAAAGGATCAGTAAAAGTTATGCTCTGACCTGTTCCAAATGAATTGATGCTGACATCTGTTAGTCCCCCAACGCATTGGGCTGACGAAATTTCTGAAAAAATAGATAGTAATAAAAAGCAAACGATAGTTGTTATCGTTTTCATTGATTTCTCCTTTCGAGTTTTTTTGCTAGCAGTATTTGGGCTGCTGAACATTTTGGGTTTTTGTGTTTAAATTGTGCGAGAGTATTGGGCCCGCTGTTTTTACCTTCAAATTCCTCTTGCAGATCACTGCAAAAAGGACTTGATAGATACTTGTTTAAAAAAATATGATAATGGCGGGGTTTGGGTGCCCGCCATTATCATTAATAATGATACCGGTTGTTTTACTTAACAAGTATCATCTTTTTAGTTGCAACGAAATTTTTTCCTTCACCGCTTGCGGTCAGTCTGTAATAATAGACCCCGCTGGCAATGCTGCCTGCATTGATCGTTACCGAATAG
>JBDTLQ010000363.1:0-3795 GCA_039934715.1 Ignavibacteria bacterium
GTATTGTACCAACGCAACCATCCTACATATTCTTTTATTCTAACAAGCATTCCTGATGCTTGGATTTTTTGTTCTAAATAAAAAATTTCATCTTTAAGAGCCTTAATTTCAAAAGTTGGATCTACAAGCTTAGCCTCCTCGTCCTTTTTATGAGAAACAAGATTTGCTATGGAATCTAATTTGATCTCCGGATCGGAAAAAATAACCCTCTGCTCCTTTTTTAAATTTTCTACCCATTCAAGATACTGGCTATTAAGTGCATCAAAAGCTGTCTGTAATTGTATCAATTCGGCGGGAATATTCTTTCTAAGAATTTTTATAGCGACTTCTGTATCAGAAAAAACTGGCCAATTAGTAGCACCCTTTTCAAGATCATTAATAAATGTTACTATTTTTTTTCTTACTGCTATGAGTTCGGCCTCAGCAGTGCTATTAAGAAACTTCCAATACTCTCCAAATAGAGTTTTCTCAGCAGTGGTTAGAACTTGCCGACAAAGAATACAATTAGTTGGCTCAACTCCTTCATTTGATTGAGTTTCTTTTTCATAAAGTTTTTGAGCGGCTGTTATCAAAGATTTCCATTCAGGACTACCAATAGTTTTGAAAGCAGAAAACTCAAAATTGTTTACACTCAACTTATCAACAATTTCTTTTTTTTCATCAATTTCCTTTATCAATAGATTTACTTGGTCAGCTTTAATCTGTGATAAAATTGAGCTTGTATTTGTGAGCAGGAGTTTGAATGCATCTAGATCATTGCATTCATCAGTCAATTCCTCCTTTTGTTTTGATACGTCTTGCTTTTGTTTTACCCCCAGTATTATTTTTTTTTCTTCCAGTAACTCTTTATCACTCTCTGTAAATTTCAATGTTTCATCAATTTGCTCGTTGGTGGTATTATGAGATAAAGAATCAATAAATTCGGTAACTTTTGAGGTACCTGTGAAGATTCCTTCCGTGGGATTGTCTTTAGTTTTTGACTTAATCTCTTTCTGTAATTTTGCTTCGATCGAGATGATACTCTTAAAAACTGAATCAAATATTTGTATTTTTGATGGAACAAATTCTATTTTATTTTCACTATTGAGATGAATCAAAGCACATTCTTGATCAAATACGGAGAATGACTTTAGTGTATCATTCACTTGACCAAGAGTATAATTAATTATTGTTGGACCAACCGTATCTGAAGTATAAAAATCGGCAGTTGGTGTAGGAACCGGATAAGATGTCATTCGAGCGTCAGGTAAAAGCTGTCTCGGCTTTCTGGAAAGACATGCGTTACTCAAGAGCCGACCAATTCCCGATTTGCCTGCTCCATTATCACCATAAATAATTGTCAAATTTCTTCCAAACTCGATGACACATGCCTCATCAATTGCGTTTACATCATTAAGATTTTCAATCTTTTCTAATGTGATCTTTGCTTTTGGAGATTCAGCACTGTCTAGGTCGAGTGGTGGAAACACAATAAGTACTCGTTCTGAAGCCAATTCGATAACACCAGAATCTTCCAGAAGATATTGATAGCACTTCTCAATGTCTACTTCCTCTAACAAATCCTTTTCCATATGTTGTCGCCACAAATACTGTTCCCAATACGGTTTGGATTCCAGCCAAGACTTGAAACTATCGACTTTTGGGTTTTCCATTTTTGTGTTGATCTCAGTGCTCATGATTTTATTTTCAATTCTCTTCTCCCAGTTACTAATTGAGGAATCAAAAGATTACGTGTTAGGGAAAGGGTTCTATTTTCCCTTTGGAAACTGAGAATTAAGTCTCCGATGACTTTTAATTTTTTCTCAAATTGATTAATCAAATCAATATGAGGAATTAATATGTTAATTTTCTTAAAATTCCCTTTATTAATCTCTTTAAAAGTAGCCCCTGAGCCAAGTTCTATAAATAGAGGCACATTATGTTTTAGCCAATAGTATAAATAATACAATTTTATTTTTTCATTTGGCACACAAACAATAAATCCTTGATTAGTTGTGGAGTAACAAGTATTAATTGAAATTGCTCCAATTGTTGCTCGGCTCGTCATCATTATGCAATATGGAGGAAATAAGTTTGCTGAACTTTTTTTTAATCCAACCTCTGTAATTTGTTCTAATGAACTATCTGAAAACATTTGATTAGTTCCTGTTAAATCACTTGGTGTATACCAGTTAATTTTTCCTCCCCAATATTCTGATACGGTTCTAGAGGGGGTACCCCCTCCTAATATTTCAAAACTGTTTTCAACAGTTCTTACTTCCCAACCCACGGGAATCATGTCATATTTGGTACCACTATTAACCATTTTTACTTTTTCGTGCCCTGGAAATTTAAACTTCACAAACCATTCGATATACAAGCTCTCAGCCATTTCTTCCAAAATCTTGATCCGCTTTTCGTTGTTTTCAATTAAGTCATCGTATGCAGAAAGAATCGATGCAATCCATTTTTGGTTTAGAAGATCAGGTGCATACACATAATATTCGTAAATACTTTTTATATTGGCTCTCTGTCTTCCAGAAGCACCCACCATACTTAATATAGCAGTATTAATTAGGTCATCTAATTTTAATGTGTAATATAAAAAATCTGGATTTGTGTATCCCTTTTTAGCTCGAAAAATAAAAAATTCAGTTGAACCAAAGCCTACTCCTCCTTTCAAATTTCCTACTTTGACAATTTTCTTATTTTGTAAGCAAGGTGTTATTCGAGCAAAAAGTATATCGTCATCAGCGAATTTAGATCCACCACCATTAAAGGTTTTAAATTCTAGTCTTCTAGGCTTTTTCTTTCCCGTTTCAACATTCTCCATTGGAATAAACGAATACACAAAACCCTTTTTTAGACTAACGCTAATCTTTGGCTCAAGTAATTTCTTAAATTTTAATTTATGAAATGTTGTCATATTAACTAGAGAATACTCGTCCAATCCTCTTCGATTTCCTTTTCCATTTTGTGTGCTTCTTTAGTTAGATTTTTAAATTCAAACATCAATTCTTTCATGCGAACTTCAAAATCGATATCACTGATTGGTTTTTCTATTATCTCGATATAGTCACCTGGATTTAATGAATATT
The DNA here is from genome assembly GCA_039934715.1 of Ignavibacteria bacterium. Lineage (GTDB taxonomy): Bacteria > Bacteroidota > Ignavibacteria > Tepidaquicellales > Tepidaquicellaceae > JAGPCH01. The sequence continues at coordinate 3,078 of JBDTLQ010000363.1, forward strand.
CTTTTTTTTGTACTTCTTGAAGTGTAACAATTTTGCAACGTCCTTTGATGTCCTGGTATTTTCCTTCTCCCTTTTCTTCTCGGTAACGACGTACGATGCTAGCAATTTCTTGAATTTGTTCATCTGTCCAATCATTGTGTGCCCGATCGATCACATTAAAAATATCCTGAGCATTTAGAAAGAGTATTTTATTTTTACGCTCATTATTTGCTTTCCGCTTATCAAAAAACCAAAGTGCACATGAAAGTGTGGCATTCATAAACATGTTATTACCAACCGAAATAATTACATCAATTATTCCCGCATCAATCATCTTTCTTCGAATTTCCTTCTCAGCATGACTAGCTGATCCAGCTTGATTAGACATAACAAAACCCGCCCGTCCTTTGTCGTTCAGAGCACACGCAAACATTTGCATCCAAAGATAATTTGCATTACTGATTTCTTTTTTACCGGTGATCGGCAGCCCGAAGTTATAGCGCTTATCTCCTTGTAACCGAGCCGGATCAATTACCATCTGACCGTTTTTGTCTTTGCCCTTCACATTGAATGGCGGATTAGCAAGAACAAAATCAAACTGACCGATACTTTTGTGAAGGTCTTCGTAGAATGAATTGGCTAATTCTATTTTTCCAGATAAACCGTGAATGGCAAGATTCATCTTCGCAATCCGCATATTGTTAGCTCCTTTTTCTTGACCATAAATTCCAACTTCTTC
>JBDTLQ010000364.1:0-3794 GCA_039934715.1 Ignavibacteria bacterium
ATACATGAGTCTTCTTGTTATTGGTTCACTTGCACTTGATACAATTGAAACACCTTTCGGAAAAGCTGAAAGAACACTGGGAGGATCGGCAACTTTCATTGCGACTGCCGCCAGCTATTTTACAAATCCGGTCCGTCTTGTGGGCATAGTTGGATACGACTTTCCACAGGAAGAAATCGAATTTCTTAAATCAAAAAACATTGATACATCAGGCCTTGAGGTCTCCAAAACAAAAAAAACATTTCATTGGCACGGCAAATATGATTTTGATCTCAACACACGTGAATCACTGGTCACTGAGCTGAATGCGTTTGAAACCTTTGACCCGGTCATTTCAGATAAATTCAGGAATAGTGAATACGTATGTCTTGGAAATCTTCATCCAGCATTACAGAAAAAGGTCATTGAGCAGATCACTGAACCTAAGCTGATCATGTGTGATACTATGAACTTCTGGATAGACGGAGCTTATGAAGATCTTCTTAAAATATTAAAGCTTGTAAATCTGCTTGTGATCAATGACAGTGAAGCGCGGGATCTTTCAAAAGAATTTAATCTCGTAACCGCGGCTAAGAAAATAATGAGCATGGGCCCCAATATTCTTATAATAAAAAAAGGAGAGCACGGAGCTTTGCTTTTTGTAAATGATCTGATCTTCTCGGCGCCCGCCTTCCCTCTCGAACAGGTATTTGATCCGACGGGAGCCGGTGATACTTTTGCAGGAGGAATGATGGGATGGCTCGCAAAAACCAAAGACCAGTCCGACAAGAACCTGAAATTGGCGGTTATATACGGAAGCGCGATGGCTTCGCTTGCCGTTGAGAAATTTTCTCTTGACGGTATCCGTGATCTCAGCCAGGAAAAAATCATAAACCGGTTCAATGAATTCAAAAAACTTACTCATTTTGATGAGGTCAGTTTATAATTTTATATTAAGATATTCAATAATGAAACTTGAAATTTATTTGAACGTATTTCCTTCTAACTTATGAGCATTACAAAAACAGAAGCATTTGTTTTAAAGAGTATAAGGTATGGTGAGACTAGTAAAATTGTTACCCTTTTCACCAAAGACTTCGGCAAGATCAGTGCAATAGTTAAAGGAGCGAGGAACAACAAATCAAGACTTTGCGGAACAATGGAGACGATGAATTACATAAATGTCATACTATATTATAAACAGAACCGCGAGCTTCAGCTTATTTCAAACGCGGAGTATAATAATTCATTCAAAAATATTTTAACTGATTTTGACAGGCTGCAGTCCGGTTACAAGATCATAGAGGTGATCAACAAGTCAACGATCCAGAATGAATCAAATGAATTGATATTCGATCTGCTGATTAATATTTATTCTGCCCTTAACAATGCCACCGGTAATTTCCTCTACTTTGTTTTGTATTTCCAGATAGAACTTGTAAAGATATTAGGATTAAGCCCGGATTTTTCAGAATTGATAGATGCAAAAGAAACTTTTTATGACAATAATGAATTTTACCTAAACGAATCTTCCCTCAGAAATCTAAAACAAATAAGCGATAACGGAATAAAAGATCTGGAGTGTCTTGAAATAAAAAAGGATTCTTTGGAAAGATTGATCAACAGTTATGAAAAATATATTTCTTTGCACACACATGGTTACAGGTTTTACAATTCAACAAAAGTTTTCCAGGAATTAAATCAGTTCGTTTAAAAAATGTTCTAAATTTTTACTAATTAATTTAAAACCAGAATAATTAATTTTAAAAAAAAATCTTAAAAAAAAATCTTAAAAAAAATATCTTAAGGAGAAAATAATAAATGTCAAAAAAATCAATAATTTTCGCGGGTCTGTTATTAGTGATTGCTCTTTCATTTGGAGGATTGCTAATAGCAAATTTTGGCAGCGTGAAACAGATAGTTGCAAGTTCACAGGTGGACTTCAAGACAACACCGCCAATACAGGAACCCAATCCCCAGCTCAAAGGATTAAACGATGCTTTTGTTGAGATTTCAAAGATTGTTACACCGACCGTTGCATATATTGAAGTAACAACGGGCTCAAGCGACAAGCAGGACATGGATCAAAACCAGCTCCCGTTTAACCTGCCGCCGGAATTCAAAATGCCTGAAGACGGTCCTGGAAGAGGAAGTGGTTCAGGTATCATCATTAGTTCGGACGGATATATTCTTACAAATAATCATGTTGTAAAGAATGCATCAGAGAATGGTATAAAGGTAATTTTAACCGACAAAAGAGAGTACACTGCGAAGCTTATAGGAGTAGATCCCAATACTGATGTTGCAGTGATAAAGGTTGAGGCATCAGATCTTCCGGTTGCGACAATTGGAAATTCTGATGATGTACAGGTGGGACAATGGGTAGTGGCGATAGGCAATCCACTTGGCCTCAACAGTACAGTAACAGCCGGTATTGTTTCGGCTTTAGGAAGAAATATTCAAATGGGTGGTGACAGTTATGCTATTAATAATTTTATTCAGACCGACGCAGCGATCAATCCGGGAAACAGCGGAGGAGCTTTGGTTGATATCAATGGTTCATTGATCGGTATCAATACAGCAATCAAAACAACCAACGGTTATTATCAGGGATATGGATTCGCGATCCCGATCAACCTAGCAAAAAATGTTGCTTCAGAACTGATGAAAAATGGTAAAGTTTCAAGAGGCTATATAGGAGTTACGATAAAAGATGTAGACATAAAGGAAGCAAAAGGTTTAGGTTTAAGTAAGGCACAGGGTGTTTTGGTACAGGATGTCATAGCAGGCGGAGCCGGTGATGAAGCCGGTTTGAGATCAGGTGATGTTATTCTTTCAGTTGCTGGAAAAGATGTTAATGCTGCGAATGAGCTTCAGACAATTATCGGGTCTCATCATCCGGGCGACCAGGTAAGCCTGAAAGTTTATAGGGATGGAAGCACAGTTGAAAAGACAGTTACATTAAAACCTAAGGATGAAAAATCCACGCAGACAGCTGAGAATACAGTTCCAAAAGAAAATGAAGGAGATCTAACTTCAAAAAGCTTTGAATCTATTGGTATCTCGGTTTCGACATTGTCGGGAAATGCAAAAGATAAATATGGTGTGGATAATGGCGTTTTAATCACAGGTGTGAAGAGATTTTCTGAAGGATTTGACAGAGGATTGTCCGAAGGATTGGTGATTGTTGAGGCTGATAAGGAAAAAATAGAAAACGTTGACCAGTTAAGTTCGATCATAAACAACAAGAATCAGGGTGATGTTGTGTTATTGAAAGTCAGAAATCAGCAAGGACTTTCAAGATTAGTAGCTGTAGAAATTAAATAATTTGATTAATCCGGGAGGTCTGAGACGACTTCCCGGATATTGATTTTACAGTGAAAATATTTACCCGTGCCATAAAGAAAATTATTGCTTTTTAAATTCAGTTAAGTTATTTTTGTACAAGTTTATGAAGAAACTATACATATTAATATTGTTAGTAATGGCGATTTTCAGTTTGAGCATTAATATAAATGCTGAAACTAAAAATCACTCCGATAATAAACTGGAAGGTATAGGCGTCAAAAAGACAACTAGTATTTCTGATGACTATAAGCTGTATCAAAACTTTCCAAACCCTTTTAACCCCGCAACAATTATTAGTTACAAATTAAATCAAAGCGGGTACGTTACTTTAAAGGTTTATAATATAGTCGGACAGGTAGTAAAGACACTTGTTGGAGAGTACCAGGAGGTAGGAACATACAGTAAGCAGTTTGATGCTTCTGAATTATCCGCCGGTATTTATTTATACAAACTGGAGGTGAACAACT
>JBDTLQ010000365.1:0-3787 GCA_039934715.1 Ignavibacteria bacterium
AGGAATTCGGTTCGATCGCGAACATGTATGAATCAATTGAAAAGATTACCAAGCCTAAGCTGAAGGAAAATATAATAAACAACAAAAGCAACGCCTTCCTTTCACATATGCTGGTTACAATTAAGACAGATGTTCCACTAAAGATCGATCTTCATCAGCTTAATAAAAAAGACGCTCATCTTGCTGACTTGCTGGCTCTTTTTGAAGAGCTTGAGTTTAAGACACTGATTAAAAAATTTTCCAAAGGTGAGGTAAAAGATAAAGCTGTTAAAGAAAAAGGTGATACTGTAGTAAAGCCGGCTAAGCGCGAAGTGAATGAATCTTTATTTGAAAAAGTAAAAGTAGAAATTCCTGATAATATTCAGAGGATCAAAACCATAAATGATGTAAAACATAATTACAAAGTAATAAAGAGTAACGAAGAATTTTTTGATCTTGTAAAAAAACTTTCAGCCCAGAGCCTGCTTTCATTTGAGACAAAGACCGATACTAACGTTTGCATGTATTGCAATCTGGTCGGAATGTCATTTTCATTTGCCGATAGAGAAGCTTACTATGTTCCCGTTCACGGAAAAGCATCCGGAAGTAAAAGTAAGAGAAAGGAAGATTCATTGTTTGACAGTCCCGATAAGCAGGACAGTAAAAATGTTAAAGGCATCGAACTAAATTTCGCGATAGAAAAAATCAAACCCGTCCTTGAAAACAAAAACATAAAATTCATCGGACACAACATTAAGTCTCATTACATGGTAATGAGAAACTATGGGATCGGGATCGCCAACATATATTTTGATACTCTTATAGGCGCGCATGTATTCCAGCCGGACGGCGCGCATGACATGGAGACATTATCCGTAAAGCATCTCAACTACAGACCTATCGCAGTCGCGGACATTACAGGAAAAGGAAAGGATCAAATCACAATAGATAAAGCAGATGTTTTAAAGGTCGGGGAATATGCCGCAGAAAGTGCAGACGTTACTTTGCAGCTTTTTCACAGGCTAAAATATGAACTCGGAAAGATAAATCTCCTGAAGCTTGTTGATACAATAGAGTTTCCTCTGATAAAGGTCTTGTCGGAAATGGAGTTCGAAGGTTTTAAGGTGGATGAAAAAATCCTTGCGATCATTAATAAAGAAACCGAACGTCTCATTGCAGAATTTGAAACGAAGATCTATAAATCCGCCGGTCAGGAGTTTAATATAAATTCTACACAGCAGCTTGCAGAGATACTCTTTAAGAAACTGAATCTAACACCCGTAAGAAAAACGAAAACAGGATTCTCAACGGATGTTAAAGTTCTGGAAGAGTTAAGATACCAGCATGAGATCGCAGGGCTGCTTGTTGATTACAGGATGCTGACCAAGCTTAAATCAACCTATCTTGACGGATTAAAAAAATCCGTCAACCCGAGGACTAAAAGAGTTCACACGGTTTTTAATCAGGTCGCATCCGCTACCGGACGTCTTTCAAGCAATGAGCCGAATCTTCAGAACATTCCCATAAGAACAGAAGTTGGCAGAAGTCTTCGTAAAGCATTTATACCAAAAGACAGCAGCTATAAAATAATGTCTGCAGATTATTCACAGATTGAGCTGCGTATAATGGCTCACTATGCCGATGATGAGAATATGATAAGCGCCTTCAAAAGAAATCATGATATCCATACGGAAACTTCGATGAGAATTTTTAATCTGCATTCGAAGAACGACGTAACTCCCGGCATGCGGAGAAAAGCGAAGGAAGTTAACTTCGGAATAATTTACGGTATAGGAGCATTTGGCCTGGCAAGCAGGCTTGAAATAAAAAATTCAGAGGCAAAGGATATCATAGAAAGATATTTCAGGGAATATCCTAAAGTACGTGATTATATGGACAGGACCAAAAAGTTCGCGCATGATAACGGTTATGTCGAGACACTGCTTGGACGTAGAAGATATCTTCAGCAGATCAATAATCAGAACGCGTCCGCCAGAGCTGAAGATGAACGGGCAGCTATCAATATGCCGATACAGGGAACCGCTGCCGATATGATAAAGATAGCAATGGTAAATATTTATAATGAGTTTGTAAAAAATAAACTTGAAACAAGAATGCTGCTTCAGGTTCACGATGAACTCGTGTTTGAAGTAAAGAACAGTGAAGTGGAAAAAGTAAAGAAGATAGTCATTGATAAAATGAAGAACGCGCTCAAGCTCAAAGTCCCGATCGAAGTAGAAGTAGGAGAAGGCAGCAGCTGGTTTGAAGCGCACTAAAAAAAAAATTTCAAATTTCAAATTTCAAATTTCAAATACGAACAGCGACGGTTGATTCCAATGCAAACGTTTTGGACGGATGTGAAACGAATTTCAAATTTCAAATTACAAATACGAACAATGACGTTTGTTTCCAATGCAAACTTTTGAACGGATGTTACACAAATTTCAAATTTCAAATTTCAAATACGAACAGCGACGTTTGATTCCAAACGTTTTGGATGGATGTGACACAAATTATAAATTTCAAATTTCAAATACGAACAGCGACGTTTGATTCCAATGCAAACGTTTTGGAGGATGTGACACAAATTATAAATTTCAAATTTCAAATTATAAATTTCAAATACGAACAACGACGTTTGATTCTAATGCAAACGTTTTGGACGGATGTGAAACAAATTGCAAGTTACAGGTTATTCCAATTTACTTATTCATTAGTATATTTGTAATTTGAAATTTGTAATTTGAAATTCTTTAACCTAAAAATCATATGATAATAGTAACAGGAGGTTCCGGTTTCATTGGCAGTGCTTTGATATGGCGGCTTAATCAGCTTGGCATTGAAGACATAATTGTTGTGGATGAATTCGGTGAAAATGAAAAATGGAAAAATCTTGTATCTCTTAAATTCGCGGACGCGTTTGACAAGGAAGATTTCGGACATATGATCTCCGGGGATTTTCTGAAGAACTTTGAGATAGATACAATATTTCATCTGGGTGCCTGCAGTTCAACGACCGAGAGAAATTTTGACTACCTCATGAGAAATAATTTTGAATACACGAAATTTCTTTCCGAAAAAGCTGTTGAAAACAACATTCGTTTCATTTACGCTTCTTCTGCTGCAACTTATGGTGACGGTTCACAGGGATACGAAGATGACGAAAGCAAGCTCCATACTTTAAGACCTCTTAACGCTTACGGATATTCAAAACATCTTTACGATCTGTGGGCGCGCAAAAGCAGGATACTCGACAAGGTCGTTGGTTTAAAGTATTTCAATGTTTACGGTCCGAATGAATATCATAAAGCAGACATGCGCAGTGTTGCGAATAAATGTTTTGATCAGGTCAAAGAAACCGGGAAGGCAAAACTTTTTAAATCGGAAAATCCTGATTACAAGGATGGCGAACAGCAGCGTGATTTTTTATATGTAAAGGATGCCGTTGATATGACGCTGTTCTTCTGGGATAATAAGATAGTAAGCGGTATTTATAATATAGGTACAGGCGAAGCGAATACATTCAATGAACTTGTAAAGCCTGTCTTCAGCGCGATGGGATTGAAAGAAAACATTGAATACATTGATATGCCTGAAATTTTAAGATCAAAATACCAATATTATACAAAAGCAGACATTACAAAGCTGAGAGATTCAGGCTACATTAATAAAGTAACAAAGATCGACGACGCGGTCAATGATTATGTGAGGAATTATCTGAATACGGAAGAGGCTTATCTCAATTAAAATTGCAAATTGCAAATTGCAAATTGCAAATTTCAAATTACAAATAATAATAATTTATACT